>CALJEW010000001.1 GCA_938074585.1 uncultured Rhodospirillales bacterium
TTTTTGACTTCAGGTATCTATAAAGAGTATGCTGAACGGTTTCTGGATCCAATGCAGATTGATGAGGTCGATATCTCTCGTTACGTGGGCTAGAAAAAAGTGAGTTAATCTCAATTGGTAACATCAGATCTACAACAAGCAATCCTTAAGCGCGCGTTTGGGTATCCATACCTGCTAACACATCAGTCGTTTATCTTTCATGCCGGCGAACAAGTGACGTATCGGTTGATTGATGACCCAAGCGCGTTTCCTGATGTTTTTGGACGCACGCCTGTTTTGGCGGTTGGTTCAAACCAATCTCCTGAGCAGTTGGCGCGCAAATTTCCAAGTGCGGATTGGGGTGAAATCCCAACGTCCCGGGTCCATTTGCAAGATTTTGACACTGTTTATTCAGCCCATGTGACTGGCTATGGATCGATTGCAGCAACGCTACACCCGGCACCCGGTACCCGCGTATCGCTGTATGTGAACTGGTTAGATCAACGCCAATTATTGGCTATGCATGAAACCGAGTTATCGAACCAGAATTATACGTATGCTGCGCTTGAAAATATTAACTTAAGCTTGGAAGCCGGGCCAACTTTAACCACCGTCAATTTATATATAGGAAGCCGGGGTGCTTATGCGCCGGAAGGTCAGGCCGTTCCTCTGGCTGAAGTGCCCGCCGAAGGCCGGGCCAATGGTTTGGCTAAGTCGCAGGCTGAAATCTTGGCTCATGTGCATGCTAAGTTGGCACCTGAAATGGAGCTTGATCAGTTTATCTTCTCTAGTATTGAAGATACCGATAAACGACGAGCCTATATAGATAAATTAGAAAGAACATCGCATAAGTTTGAGAGCATCCAAATTTCTAAATTAGATGTGCCGCAATTATCGATGCAAACAAAATCAATCCGAAATCTCGATTTGACTTAAACCGTTTTAGGCAGTTTTTGGGGTCATCTATGTCTAAAGTTTTGACCTGCCATGCCAGCTGAAGGGCGCAAATTGTAATCCCTACATAAAACGGCCAAGCCAAATCAACGATAGACGCAGATATGCAAATCAGGCATAGGCTGATGGCGTAAAAGGATGAAATCCAGAACTTTGAGTGGGCACCAAATTTAAGCGCTGTCGATTTAACACCAATAATTACGTCGTCAGATTTATCTTGGTGGGCATAAATAGTGTCGTAGCCAAGCGTCCAGAAAAATCCACCTGCATACATCATAATGGGGGCCAAATTCAGTTCGCCGTTAAGTGTTGCCCAACCAACCAAAGCGCCCCAATTGAATGCCAAACCTAAACACGCTTGCGGCCAATAGGTGATGCGCTTCATGAACGGGTAAAGGACGATTAGCCATAGGGATGAAATGCCCAACCAAATTGTGAAGGTGTTGAACTGAAGTAAAATGACCAATCCCAAACCCAATTGCATGCCCAAAAATAGGAAGGCTTGAAAGATCGACACGTCGCCACGGACAATCGGGCGGGTTGCTGTACGGGCGACCTTTCCATCGAAATCTCTATCGGCCAAATCATTTATGGTGCACCCTGCACCGCGCATAATAAGCGCCCCAATTCCGAATAACAGAATATAAAAAGGGCTGGGCCATCCAGGCGATGCCAAAGACAAACTCCACCAACACGGCAGCAACAAAAGCCAGGTGCCAATGGGCCTGTCTAATCGTGCGAGCCGACAATAGGGTCGAAGGGGACTAGGAATAAACCGATTTACCCAGCTTTGATCTAGAATGTCGTTGGCGTTAGTGGATTTGGAGTTAGTCATAGCCAGACTATAACGTCAAAATACTGGTTTCACCACGCTTGCGATGGGCGATTTGGGATCTAATATAGAGTTATGAGTATTGAAAATGCCAAAACCCGATTATTTGTAGAAGCCGCTTTAAGCAATGGAGCTGAAATTCAGCTGACCCCAGACCATGCGCATTTTTTAGGCAATGTTTTGCGCTTTAAGGTGGGTGATCGGGTTGCTGTGTTTAATGAACAATATGGCGAATGGACGGGGCCGTTGACGGTTTTGAAAAAGCGGAAGGCCCTACTGACCCTTGATCAACAAACCCGCGATGGTGTAGCTGAACCTGGCCCATGGCTGGTCTTTGCCCCGCTTAAAAAAACCAGAACCCAGATGATCATTGAAAAAGCCACGGAACTAGGTGTTCGCAAGCTTTTCCCGGTGATTACGGAACACACGATTGGCGGTCGGGTCAATCGAAACCGCATGGCGGCGAATGCGCTGGAAGCTGCTGAACAATGTGAACGGCTAAGCGTTCCAGATGTTTATGAGCCACAATCGTTGAATTATTTATTAGCCAATTGGCCCAGAGATCGCTGTTTGTTGGTAGGCGATGAAACCGGCACGGGGACATCGATTGCTGATATAATCTCATCAAAAGGCAAAAAAAGAGAAGATTATGGAATTTTAATCGGACCCGAAGGAGGCTTTAAACTGGCCGAATTAGAGTACTTAAAAGCCCAAGAATTCACTGTTCTTATGGATTTAGGGACGCGTGTCTTGCG
>CALJEW010000002.1 GCA_938074585.1 uncultured Rhodospirillales bacterium
ATAAATATCTAAAAACTCTTGAAAGTTCGAGAATCTGTAAGCACGACCACGTTCATCAACAGAGACAAAGGGTGTCCCAATCTTGTTCCATTAAGCTATTTTAAACAACAGCTCAGACTCAAGTGAACCTTATAAATGAAGATGCAATTCTGCCTTTGGAATCGCTGCAATCAATTCCTTCATTCTATTTTCTTACCCCTACTAATTTCAATTTTTACAACTCCAGTTCTGCAGCCCAGATTCTAGGGACGACAAACGAGCTAAAAACAATCTGAAATCGCTTGTCATCACTTTCAAGAGCCGCTGCCCTAAGTGCGATAAGAATTTGTCCCGCCACTGTATTGCGCCAGAACCAAGTGCCTAATTGCCATGAGGAAGGCTGCCCAAATGCAGCACCCGCTTCATAATAATACGCCTTCAAATCATCGACTCCAAAGCGCAAAACCATGGCGGCAGATAAATCATCGCGTGGGCTGTTTTCATGCGGCCCGTTAAGGAACGAAGCCATATGAAGCGCAATCTCTGCAATACTCAATTGAGCAACACCAACTGTTGTTCGTCCTCGTAACGCCTTCGCATTATAGTAAGCAGGTTTCAGTCCAGAAACCTCATCTTGCAATAATTTAAGAACGCCATCCACATCGCTCAAATCAATGCGTACAGGAACATCAGAAGGTGCCACCCAGTTTTGATCTAGCTCTACCACATCATCAGAAATTTCAAAATCAGACAAAACGTATGGCCCATCATCCCGCTCTAATAAGGCCAAAGCGCCTTCCAGAACACACCGTTGTAAAATAGGATCATTAGGCGAGCCTAAAGGACGTCCCAATTCAAACGGCACGTACAAACTCCGTGGCGGTTGGGTTGTTTCACTGTGCAATCGAACCAAGCTGATAATCGTTGTCGCCAGTCCTTCCGCTTCCAAATAGTGTCCAAGCACGCTCACGGCGCGCGTACAGAACGGTCAAACAGGAAGAAGAACGACAGTATCGACGTTATCAGCTTTCATAATTGCAGCCAGTTGGCGGGCATCATCGACCATATTTCGTGGGTCTGTGGCTCCCATAAACGAATAATGGGTCGGCGATACCGATCCAATAACGCCTTCATCAGCTAAGTCTGATAAATGCTGGATCGGAAAGACAACGTTTAAATCTTGTTGAAAAGCGCTGCGGTCAAAATTCACCGACACATGGCTCATGATGATATCACCGGGGTTTACATCCCCCGGAATGCTACGGTAACTCGCATCGCCACCGACAAAGTGTTTATCGTTGCGTTTATGCAGCCCTGCGGACGAAACCAAGGCAACACGCCGCTCATTAAGTGCCTTCCCCTGCACCCAAGGCTTGGCATCAAAGACCGGACAATCCAGATTGTTTAAATGCTTTTGCATAACATCGGGTAAGGTACTTACATCTACCATATCGTATTCCTAACATCGTTGAAAATTAAAATTTAAATTCTATTATCGCTCAATCGGTTTTAACGGCAAGTGTTATTAAAAGGTCCACGCCATGAAAAAGTTACAAACGGCGCAATCGTTTCAGTCTGCAGTGCCATCAACCCATAGCATCCTCGGTTTAACCGCTATATCTGAACTTATCGAAACCCATGGCAAAGCATTGGTTACGGATGCCGTTCGGTCCGCTTTGGCTGAGTTAAGGGAGCTTTTATCATCAATCGGCGATGCGGCATTAACCGAGACGCGCGAATCAGCGGTTACCCTGCGCATTGAAAACCACTTGGCCCACTTAGTCGACGTATCTCTAATGCCTGTTATTAATCTTACGGGTACGGTCTTACACACAAACTTAGGCCGCGCGCCCTTACCCGATGAAGCAATTCAAGCCATGATTGCCGTTGCCCAAGGCGCATCTAATTTAGAGTTTGATTTAGAAACTGGGCGCAGAGGGGACCGTGACCATCATTTAGAGTCGCACATTTGTCGCTTAACTGGAGCGGAAGCGGCAACCATCGTTAACAATAACGCAGCAGCCGTGTTGCTGGTTCTGAACACTTTGGCTTTGCGCAAACAGGTTTTGGTCAGCCGGGGGGAATTGATTGAAATTGGCGGTGCCTTCCGTCTGCCAGACATTATGGCCAGAGCCGGATGCAAACTATGTGAAGTAGGCACCACCAACCGCACCCATTTATCTGATTTCAGCAATGCGCTGGAACCCCGCACAGCTATGATACTTAAAGCCCATACCAGTAATTACAAAATCCAAGGTTTTGTATCCACTGTTCCAGAAAAAGATTTAGCTAAATTATCTAAGTCCGCAGATATCCCGTTTGTTGTTGATCTGGGCAGTGGGTCGTTAATTGACATCAGCCAATTTGGGCTTCCTTCTGAGCCTACAGTCAGAAAAACCTTAGCTGATGGAGCTGATTTGGTTACGTTCAGCGGTGATAAATTATTGGGCGGACCGCAATGTGGGATCATCGCCGGTCGTAAAGGTTTAATCAAAAAGATTAAAAAAAACTCGATGAAGCGTGCTCTTCGGGTTGATAAAATGACCGTAGCCGCCCTGTCTGCCCTACTTAATCTTTATAATGACTCAAAACGAGCGGTCCAACGCATCCCAACGTTGCGCTTGTTAGCGCGTAATGAAATGGATATCATAGTTCAAGCCGAGCGCCTTTTGCCCATCGTTGCGACCCCTTTAAAAGATGTTGCCACCGTTGAACTCACTGCGTGTCAAAGCCAAGTTGGTAGCGGTGCCCTTCCCACAAGTGCACTCGCCAGTGCCGGACTAGCGATTCGCCCCTTAGGCAACAAACGCAGTAAAGGTGCAGCCCTGATCCACCTATCAAAAGCTTTTCGCGAACTACCCTTGCCGGTTATTGGTCGTATTCATGAAGGGGCGTTCATACTTGATCTCAGATGCCTTGAGGATGAAGACGGGTTTACCCAACAGCTCTCATCCTTTGGGATTTCCCACCTATGATCGTAGCTACTGCCGGGCATGTGGATCACGGGAAAACACTTTTGCTTAAAGCTCTAACTGGCGTTGATACGGATCGCTTACCGGAAGAAAAACAGCGTGGGCTTTCCATTGATTTGGGTTTTGCCTACACAGATTTAGGCGATGGATACAGCCTCGGGTTTGTGGATGTTCCAGGACACGAGAAATTCATCCGGAATATGTTGGCAGGTGTTGCTGGTATTGATTTTGCTCTGTTGGTCATTGCCGCCGATGATGGCCCCATGCCCCAAACGTTAGAACATTTAGCGATCTTAGATTTGCTGGGTGTCAGCCGTGGGGCTGTGGCTTTGAGCAAAATCGATAAAGCATCTCTAGAGCAAATTGATAAAGTGACACGCGAGATCGAAGTGTTGTTACAGTCCAGCCAATTGGCCAATGCACCGATATACCCCGTATCCGGATTAAGCAGACTGGGTGTAAATAATTTACGAAATTATCTTGAGGCCACATCCCGTAAAATGACCCAAAAAGACGCAGGTGGAAATTTCCGTTTAGCCATTGACCGCCGCTTTACCGTGCCTGGTGCTGGCATTATTGTAACTGGTTCTGTTTTTTCAGGCTCCACCCGAGTTGGTAATTCATTAGTTCTAACACCACAAGGAATAGACGTTCGCGTCCGCTCCATCCATGCCCAAAGCCAGCCCAGCGAAACCGGGTCCGCAGGTCAACGTTGCGCCCTGAACATTACCGGGGCTGATTTGGATTTAGCAAAAATTAGCCGGGGGGACTGGCTAGTTAGCGGTAGCGCCCATGCACCAACCCAACGCTTTGATGCCCTATTAAAGGTAAATGCAAATGAAAATCATGCCTTAAAACATTGGACATCAGCGCATCTTCATTTAGGAGCGGCCAGCGTGACGTGTCGAGTGGTTATGTTGGAAGATAAATCAATTGCACCGGGTCATTCTGGTTTGGTGCAAGTTTTATTGGATCAGCCCATTGGGGCCTTATGTGTGGATCGGTTTATTTTACGCGACCAATCCGCACAACGAACCATCGCAGGCGGCACCATTGTCGATCCCTTTTCACCCGCTCGCGGCAGAGCCATACCCAACCGGATTGCTTGGTTACATGCCATGGGCCAAAAGGCAACCGAGGATTCTCTTGTCCAGTTGCTTGCCCTTTCTCATCGGGGGCTTGATCTGGGCCGTTTTGCTCAAGCGTGGAATTTGACCAAAGAAGAAATAGCAGTACTATTAAAAAGCATCCTAATCAAAATCGTTCATATGGATGGCACATCTTGGGGTTTTTCAATTGAACATTGGGATGCTTACACACAGTTATTGATATCTACTGTGAAAGATTGGCATTCAGAATTCCCAGAAACCCAAGGCCCCCAAGAATATGAGTTAGGCCGGCGGGTTACGACCAAAGTTCCGTTTGCAATTCTACGCTATGCCATCCGCGAACACATTAAAGCCTGTAAATTGGCGAGGCGCGGAACGATCGTCCATGCACCTGAGCATCAAGCCCAACCGAGCGCCGATGATTTGGCCCTTTGGAAAAGAGTTTCACCCTTATTGCAGAACACTAACCTGCGGCCGCCATTAATCAACGATTTGGCAACGAAATTTACTATGAACGTGGAAGAGCTGGGAAAGTTCCTGCATCGGATGGCTCAACTGGGTTGGTTGATCAAAGCAACTCCGACCCGTTATTTCACGCCAGCGGCAACCTTAATCCTTGCAGAAATGGCCGAAAACTTAGCTATACAATCGGAATGCAAAACATTCAAACCAGGCGCATACCGGGATAAATCAGGGGTTGGCCGCAATTTAACAATCGAAATATTAGAGTTTTTTGATAAAGCTGGCCTGACCCAACGAACAAAATCAGGCCGACGAATACTTACACCGGCAAACGAAATTTTTGCCATATCGGAAGCTGTTTCAGCAAAATCTATACTCTGAGGATGCAGCCGCCTATATGTATTAACAATGGAAGAGGATCGCACCCTGGTGGGGCGCCCGGACTTCAAATCCGGTGAGGGACGTTTAACGTGTCTGGTGGGTTCAACTCCTACCCTCTTCCGCCAAATTCACGTTTTATGTGTTGTTTTTTGCCAACCACTCAGCTCGTTTGGTTTCATCCATAACTATTTTTTCATCGAGTTTCGTGTCCCGCAACCAATACTGAGCTTTACCAGAAGGCGTTATAACTGCAGGGCCGTTTTCACAGTGGCGCTGGTGATTTAACCACCATTCTTTAGATCCATCGGGGCGTTCAATCGCGGGGCCATCTTCGCGGTGGTGTTTACCCTTTAAATACCAATGCCGAGTGCCATCAACTTCGTCCAGGGCAGGGCCATCTTCACGGTGATATAGACCGTCGATGAACCAATATTTAGAGCCGTCTACCTGCTCAATCGCTGGACCATCTTCACGGTGCGGCAGTTCATCCACAGACCAAATCTTTGATCCATTCTTACTAACGCGCATTACAGCTTTATTCGTCATGATGTTCCTCTCACTATTAAACTCGATAGAATAACATTGCGCTAGAATCTAGGGCGTTCCAAGTCACCAATTCGTTATTTTTATTTTTCAAACACTGTAAAAAACAGAAAATAAGCTTTTAACTTTTTTCGTTTTGCAATACCGTATCAAAAAAATAAAAAAGAGATCGATATCAAAAAAATTGGTGATCCGTGGATGCCAGCCGACCAATACGGCAAGTCTTTATCTGGTTTAGGCTTTAATTTTTTGTTGGTAGATATCGAAACAGCCGTCGCATATCAGACGAAGTCACTTGTTGCCAAAGTTATTTATTCGGACCTGGACATTACCATTTTAGAAG
>CALJEW010000003.1 GCA_938074585.1 uncultured Rhodospirillales bacterium
AAACATTTATAATGCCAGCTGCACCACCAACGATGATGAAAACGAGCATAAACCAGGGTCGCGTATCGAGCCAATAATCCAGGCCCCACCCAATGGTAGTTCCGACAGCGACAGCGGAAATTAACTCAACGCCGACCCGGAAAGCAAGACCCAGTGCGTTACCATTTTGTAATCCGTTGTAATTCTCTACTTTCGACGGATCAACATAGTCGTTTCTGGCCCCCTCTAGTCGAGTTCCTAACTCGTCTAAAATATCTTTGTCTCGATCATTTGACATTTAATTAAGCCTAATTTTCGTAGCCTTATATAGGGTTATCCCGCGTCGCGCAACTCTGTTGCACGCTGTAAATCTACACTGACTAATTGCGACACGCCCCGTTCAGACATTGTAACACCAAAAAGTCGATCCATACGGGCCATTGTCATTCTATGGTGTGTAATTACTAAGAATCGTGTTTTTTCATTGGCGGACATCTCTTCAAGCATAGTGCAGAATCTATCTACGTTAGCATCGTCAAGTGGGGCATCGACCTCATCGAGCACGCAAATTGGGGCTGGGTTGGTCAAAAAGACCGCAAAAAGAAGCGATAATGCCGTAAGTGCCTGTTCACCTCCCGAAAGCAATGACAACACCTGTAGCTTTTTGCCCGGTGGACTGGCTAATATTTCTAGGCCCGCATCTAAAGGATCATCGCTTTCGGTTAATTCCAAATGGGCGCGTCCGCCGCCAAATAAGCGAACGAATAAATCTTGAAAATGTCTATCGACTTCTTTGAAAGATGCTAACAAACGGGCACGGCCTTCGCGATTTAATTCTGCAATACCGTGGCGCAATTTTTCGATGGCTTGGATCAAATCTTCACGCTCTTCATTCAAGCTGTTGATTTGTTCGTCCATTTCGTTGGATTCTTGTTCCGCCCGTAAGTTGACCGGCCCCATGGTTTCGCGTTCCCGATGCAAACGGTCAACACGGCGCTCCGTTGCTTCCAGTTCAGGTAGTGGGGCATCTTCCTTTAGCTCTGCCATCTCGAACAATTGATCCGTGCGGCAATTTAATTGATCTCGAACCCGTTCTGAGATTGATAGGCAGGTTTGGCGGGCTTGTTCAACGGAACCTTCGGTGCGGACCATTTGCTCCCGCGCCTGAGCCAATGCGGCTTCGGCTTCACGCAAAATGTTATCGGTTTCACGTAATGTGTTCTCAGCGAGCTGCAGGGCGTCTGCTGTGGTTGATCGCTTGATTGTTGAGGTTTCAATGCTTGTTAGTAAAATTTCCCGCTGTGCGGTGATTTCTGCCGGTCTGGCGTCTAGCTTTTCCATTTCTTCTTTTATGGAGGACCGGCGTTCTTTTAGCGCTTCCAGTTGCTTTGAGGAGCCATCGCTTCGTTGTTGCCACGATTGAATTTCATTGGCAATGCTGAGTTGGCGCTGTTCACGTTCTCTGGCTTCGCGAACAAGGGAGTCGTATTGGCTTTGGCTGCTCAGTTGTTCAGCCCTGCGTTCGGCCAATTCAACGCGGATGGTTGCAATTTGCTCGCGTTCAGCGGCCGGATCTGCAATGTCGTCGAATTGGCGCCGGGCTTCATTTTGAGCAATCGCGGTTTCTTCGATGTCTTGGGAGTTCGATTGCGATGTATCGTCCAAGCCTTCAACCCTCGATGCGTATGCAGTTACTTTTTCTTTGATTTTAGCTAAGGATTCCCGGGCTTCGTTCAATTTGCGCTCGGCCGCGTTAATGGCTTCACGGGTTGCGTGCTCAGCGCCACGTATTTCTTCTTGGCGTTTACGGGCATCGTCGCGAATCAATTGGGCGGCATCGACTTTTTCTTGAACTTCAGCCAATTGAGTTTGAACTTCATTTAACCGATTGCGTTGCTCTAGACGGGCCGCGGCGGCGGTTGTCGCCCCAGATGAAACCATAAAACCATCCCAGCGCCAAACACTCCCGGTTTTACTAACGATCCGTTGGCCTTGTGCTAGCCGTGGGCTCAGGATTTTACCTTGGTCGTCGTCGTCAACAATACCGACCTGGCTCAAACGACGAGTCAGGGCGGCAGGCCCTTTAACCACATCACTTAAGGGCTGAATGTTATCGGGTAAGGCTTGAACAAAATCGTAAGGCGGGAACGAGCGCCAATGGGCCGGAGCAGCTTCATCGGAAGGGACGGCTAGGTCTTCACCCATGGCGACACCTAATGCTGTCTCGAACCCAGGCTCAACCGTTACCGCATCAATCATTGGCGGCCAAAGTTCGCCCTCGTCGGATGCCAGAATACGGGCCAGAGTTTTCTCTTCCGCGCCTAGAGCGGTTTTTATAGCCGATACCTCTTGCAGGGCAGATACTGTTTCTTGGGTTTTATCTTGGGCCTCTATGCGTTGTTCTTCTAATATATCTCGTTGTTCTTGGGCATACTCCAAAGCCGCCCGTGCGGCGTCCAAATCAGCTTCTGCACCCACTACGGATTTTGCATCGGGGCTTTGGGACTCTAATTCTGCACGTTGGGCTTCTATTTCTTGGTTTCGTAGCTTTAAGCGATCCATACGGGCATCAAGTTCACGCAATCGATTGCTCAAGCCATTTCGCTGCGCTTCACTGGCGGCCACTTGCTCTGTAAGTTGGTTCATTTGCGTTTCAAGAAACTCTGCATTCTCGTTTGAACGCTCAAGCAACTCTTGTGCTGTTTCTTGAGCTTCACTCTCGCCTTCGCGTGAGAGCCCTATTTGTTGGCGCTCTTCAGTTAGACGGTACACGGCACCGCCTGCATCTTCAGCAATTATCCGTTCGCGTTCTTCGTCGCGCTCTAATTGTTGGCGGCGGCTATCAGCTTCAATGGCAGTTTGTCGAACCCGGGCTTCTTCATCATCCAAGCCTTCGCGGGCTATGGTTAAGCGGTGTAATTCGGCGGCGGCGATGGCTTCAGCTTGGCGCAATCCGGGAAGCTTTTCAGAACTTTCGGCTTGATTGACCGTAGCAGTGCCCGCCATTGCGGTTAATTCAGTCACTTGAGCTTGCACGATTGTGAATTTGGCCCGGGAATTATCCAATTCTGATTCGGCAGTGGCCCAACGCAAATGAAACAGTGTTGCTTCCGCTTTCCGTATGTGGTCACTCAAATTGCGATAACGCGTGGCTTGGCGTGACTGCTTTTTTAAATTTTGAATCTGGATATCCAAAGTAATTAGAATATCATCCAATCGTTCCAGATTTGTTTCGGCGCCTTTTAAGCGCAATTCAGCTTCGTGGCGGCGCGAATGAAGACCGGTTATGCCAGCGGCTTCTTCAAGCAAAGCGCGGCGTTGTTCGGGCTTCGCTGCAATAATAGCACCAATACGCCCTTGGCTAACCATGGCAGTCGAACGAGCACCGGTTGATGAGTCTGCAAACAATAATTGCACATCACGGGCTCGAACTTCCTTGCCATTGACCCGGTACTTAGAGCCCTTTTCACGCTCGATCCGGCGGCTGACTTCTAACTCTATATCGTCGTTAAACTGGGCTGGGGCCGTTCGTTGAGAGTTATCAAGGGCAAGTACCACTTCCGCCATATTACGCGGTGGCCGGGTTGAGGTGCCACCGAAAATAACGTCGTCCATTTCTTTGCCGCGCATTTGCTTGGCCGATGTTTCGCCCATGGCCCAACGCAAGCCTTCAACCAAATTAGATTTGCCACAACCGTTCGGGCCAACAACGCCAGTCAAGCCAAGCTCGACCAGCAATTCAGTGTTGTCGACAAACGATTTAAAGCCGGTGAGGCGAAGTTTATTGAAGTGAAGCACTCGAGTTTGATCCTATATGGACTTATTAAGTGCTTTGTTGAGAATCTTTTTAAAGTCCTCGTAAGGCATTCCTCCCGAAATTGTTTCGCCATCAACAACGAAAGACGGGGTCGCATTTATTTTATGTTTTTTGCCGCCATCTCGGGCTGTGTTTTGAATATAATCCAGCAGCTCTTGATTTTGCAGGCAGGCGTCAACATCAGTTGTACTCATACCGCCAAATCGTGCGATCTTTTTTAGAGCTTCCATGGGATTTTCACTACGGCTCCATTGTTTTTGGCCGCGGAAGAAGATGTCGATCATTCCGAAGTACTTTGCTGAACCAGAACAGCGCGCAATCATCGATGCGGCAAGGGCAGGCGTTCCAAGAGGAAAGTCCCGGTAAATAAATTTTACTTTTCCCGTATCTATATAATTCTTTTTGATGTCTTGGTACGTGCTCATATGGAAGTCTGCACAGTGGGAGCAACCCAAGGACGCATATTCGATGACCGTTATTTGCGCGTTCTCATCGCCAACAACCATTTCTTTTAAGGCATCCTCATTATTAGCAATAGCTCCCATGGCCGACGTGGGCTGGAGTGTTGAAAAAGAGAGGGTCATACCCAGTAGAGCTACAAAACCTAGTATATATCGTGACAATTTGGCCTCCTAAGCACAAGATATTGGTGAATATAGAATTGTGAGTTCGGTAGTGTCGACTCCTTTTCTGGAGTTATCCACAAGTAATCAAAGCAAGCATAAAATAAACATTCATTTTGATGCCCGTATCATAGGGTATGCAAGGGTTAGCGCGTGTTTCGTCCTGTTACTGATTTACCTAATTTTTCGAGAGCATTTTTTAGTTTTGAATCTTCAACATTTTCGAGTTGGTGGTCCAATGATTTTTTTTCGGCAAGGGTTAAGGCGCGAAGTTTATATTTGGGTTTTTCGATGCGGGGTGGCAAGGGGGCTTGGATGAGTTTTATTCGGTTTATGGCTCGATAGCCAAAATGAGCATTGATGCGGTTCAAAATCACCGGTTCCATATGCTGAATATCTAGGGCAAGGCCGGGATTGCCGACACGTAACTGAAGAGTTCCGTCCCCATTTTGACCTTTTGGGTAAACAACTTTTTCCGGATGGGACGCGTTTGCCAATAACTCACCAACGATTGCGGGCCATCTGTGAAGTATTTCACCATCTGCAAAGCCGCGTTTGCTGTAAGATGTGCGTGTTAAGTGCGATATGGATTTACCAAGAGCCTGAGTGGTGTAGGTCCGTTTAGGTGGTGCTTCTTTAGGTTCTTCGTCCATCCGTTGCTTTTTCCTTCGGCTGCGCTGTCGCCCCTATAATACGGGATATGGGCTGGTCCCACAACAACTCCAATTTGGTGATATTGTGGCTGTTCGAGTCTTGTTTGATATTGAAATGTTGCGATAATAAGGCACTTATTTCTTAAAATCATCATCATCTTGGAAAACACTTATGTATGACGTTCTTTCTGGTATGCGAATCCTTGAATTGTCGGCTTTTATTGCGGCCCCTTTGGCAGGCCTAACGTTATCCCAACTGGGGGCTGATGTCATTCGGGTTGATCCTGAAGGTGGCGGAATGGATTATAAGCGATGGCCACTGAGCGATGATGGGACAAGTTTGTATTGGGCGGGGCTAAATAAAGGCAAACGATCTGTAGCGTTGGATTTGAAACATGAAAATGGGCGCGACACGTTTCGCGATATTTTGTCTGCACCCGGCGAAGACGGGGGTATTTTATTGACCAACCTAACTGGGCCCGCTTGGTTATCGTATGACGAATTGCGTAAAGTTCGCCCCAATTTGATTATGGTCAGCTTAACCGGACACAATGACGGCAACGCGGCTGTCGATTATACGGTGAATTGCGCCGTCGGCATTCCCATGGCAACGGGCTATGCAACGCCAGACAAGCCCGTAAATAACATGCTGCCCGCATGGGATGCCATTGCCGGAATGACCCTAGCGATGGCAATTTTGGCAGCGGAACGCCACCGTCGTAAAACAGGCGAAGGACAGCATGTGACTTTGGCTTTATCGGATGTCGCGTATGCACTTGTCTCGAACCTCGGATACGCCAGCGAGGCCGAAGCCATGGAGAGAGACCGACCCGCCATTGGCAATCATATGTATGGAGCTTTAGGCCATAACTTGTCCACAAAGGATGACCGCCAAGTAATGTTTGTCGTTCTAACGGAGCGCCATTGGCAAGCCCTGTTGAAAGTAACGAATACGGCTGATGCTATGGCTGAAATCGCAAATAAACGGGGCTTAGATTTGAGCTCAGACGCCGGGCGTTATGAGGCACGGGACGATATTATTGTCGAGCTTACAAAGTGGTCAAAAACCCAAACTTTGGCTGAAGTTGGTCCTGTGTTTGACGAGGCGCGTTTGCTTTGGGGGCCATACCAGACGTTTCAGCAAATGGTTCATGAAGACCCCCGGGCAACGCTTGAAAACCCAATGTTCGATCAAATCGATCAAGATGGGGTTGGGAGGGTTCTGGCATCTGGATCGCCGCTTAATTTTATCGGCAAAGACCGCCAAAAAGTCAGACCTGCGTCACGTGTTGGAGCCGATACAGATGCGGTGTTGAACGATGTTCTGGGTAAGTAATTCAAGGGTATTGAGAACAGTCGAATGAGTTCAAGTAAAAAAATAAAATTATCTGTTGATGTTTTAAAATGGTACGACGGGGTAGCCCGGGATTTGCCGTGGCGAAATAAAACATCCAATCCGTATCATACATGGTTGTCTGAAATCATGTTGCAGCAAACTACTGTGCAAACGGTTATTCCGTATTTCCAAAATTTCTTAACCCGCTGGCCTACGGCGGAAGCCATGGCGGGCGCAGATTTGGACGATATTTTGCATGCATGGCAAGGGTTGGGGTACTACGCTCGGGCCCATAATTTGCATAAATGCGCACAGGTGATTACTTCGGAGTATGGGGGAGTATTCCCTGACACAGAAGAAAAGTTACTTACATTACCGGGCGTTGGCTCATACACGGCTGCAGCCATTGCGGCCATTGCATTTGATATTCCAACGGTTCCGGTCGATGGTAATATCGAGCGCGTGATATCGCGTTTGTATTCAATTAAAGAGCCGGTGCGCCAAACGAAAGATCAGGTTCGGGCGTTGGCAACAAAAATCCTGCCGAAAGATCGCCCCGGTGATTTTGCTCAGGCTTTGATGGATTTAGGCGCAACCATATGCCGACCTAAATCACCAAAATGCGACCAATGTCCCTGGGAAAGCGCGTGTACGGCATATAAATCGGACATGCCTGAGGTGTACCCAGTCAAACTGCCGAAAAAGCTTAAACCAACGCGCCATGGGGTGGCGTTTTGGCTGCAAAATGCGGATCATGAAATTTGGTTGCGTAAGCGCCCACCAAAGGGATTATTCGGTGGCATGATCGAAGTGCCGTCGACCGAGTGGCGCGATAAGCCTTGGGAAAATGAAGAGGTTCGGGAATTGGCACCCTTGAGTAGCAATTGGTCAGCCCTTGAAGGCATGGTTACCCATACCTTCACGCATTTTCATCTCAATATTACGATTTGGGTTGGAACCACATCTGCAAACACTAATGCGGATGGGTTTTGGTGTGCGCCAAATCAGTTTTCAGAGCAGGCATTACCGACATTAATGAAAAAGATAGTTACGCACGCCACTTCGTTAAATGGCGCGCGCAGACATTAGTCGTCATACGATATAAGTGATGTGAATGGTAATCCACCCAATTTAGCGCGGCCATTTAAGAAGTTTAATTCGATCAAGCATGCGGCGCCGACCGGATTACCGCCAATTTTTTTAACAAGCTCAATCGATGCACCCAAAGTGCCACCCGTTGCCAATAAGTCATCTAAGATAACAACCCGCTGTCCGTGTTGGACGGCGTCTGAAAGAATTTCGATGGTGTCTTTTCCGTATTCCAAATCATATTCAAATGAAATGGTATCACCTGGCAATTTGCCTTGTTTGCGGATCATGGTGAACCCTAAGCCTAGGCGTGCTGCTAATGGAGCTGCGACAAGAAAGCCACGGGCATCAATGCCAGCTAAAACATCGGGTTGTAATTTAGATATGTTACGGGCCATGCGGCCAAGTGCGACTTGCCATGCGTCGGCATTAGCAAGAAGAGTTGAAATGTCATAAAATAAAATCCCTGGTTTTGGAAAGTCGGGCACGGAACGGATGTGGTTTTTTAAGTCCATGAAGATGCGCCTTATAAATGAAATAGAAGCAGACTTTACCGGGCTTGATAGTCAGGTTCAATCATCTGTTTTTGCATTGCATTGAGTAAAATTCTCTGCCTATCTTGAGTTTATTGAATTTATATTAAAGGCGCTTTGATAATGACCCATGTTTTTCATCGAAATTTAAAAGCTGACCCGCCAACCGTCGCTTCTGGTGATGGGATATATTTGATTGATACGTATGGAAAACGGTACTTAGACGGATCAGGGGGCGCGGCGGTTTCGTGTTTGGGCCATAGTGATGCGGATGTAATCGCTGCCATCAAGGCGCAGGCGGATAAGGTGTGTTTTGCCCATACTTCATTTTTAACATCGGAACCGGCAGAGGAGTTGGCCGATTTGCTGATTGCAAAAGCACCGACGGGAATTTCATCTGTCTATTTTGTTTCGGGTGGATCAGAAGCGGTTGAAGCGGCCCTTAAATTAGCGCGACAGTATTTTCTTGAAATTGGTCAACCATCACGCACCCGATTTATTGCCCGCTTGCAAAGCTATCACGGTAATACGCTGGGCGCGCTTGGGGTCGGTGGTAATGCGGCTAGGCGGGAACCTTTTAAAACATTACTGGCAAAATCTAGCCATATATCACCTTGTTATACGTACAGGTTACAAACCGATGACGAGAGTGAAGAAGAATACGCAATTCGAGCAGCTAATGAGTTAGAGACCGAAATTTTAAGGCTTGGGCCTGAAAATGTAGCGGCTTTTATTGCTGAAACGGTTGGCGGGGCAACTGCTGGGGTTATTCCTCCAGCAAAGGGCTATTTTAGGCGTATTCGTGAAATTTGCGATCAATATGGTGTTTTGTTGATATTGGATGAAGTCATGTGCGGAATGGGCCGCACCGGAACGACGTTTGCTTGTGAGCAAGATGGCATTGCACCTGATATTGTGACGATAGCTAAAGGTTTGGGGGCCGGATATCAGCCGATTGGGGCAATGTTGGCTGTGGATAAAATATGTGACGCCATACGCGATGGCTCTGGATTTTTTCAGCATGGCCATACTTATTTAGGTCATCCCATCGCCTGTGCCGCGGCTTTAGCTGTGCAGAATAAAATTGGCTCTCATAATCTGCTACAAAATGTCAATGCCATGGGTGATGAGTTGGATCGGCAACTTTTGGACCGATTTGGTAATCATTCAAATGTTGGAGATATAAGAGGCCGCGGCCTTTTTCGTGGAATCGAGTTGGTTGCTGACAGGGCAACCAAAGAAACGCTTGACCC
>CALJEW010000004.1 GCA_938074585.1 uncultured Rhodospirillales bacterium
AATGAGAAACATCGCCACCCGCCGTTGAAATGTTCTCAAACCCACACCCCACGGCCTCACGCGCCGTCGCATCACCAACGGAAAATAAAGGGATCTGGCGTTCTGAATTGTTAGCACAATATGCCCTCACCCCGTTGGCGCTGGTCATTAAAAGGGCTTGAACGCCACTTAAGTCCAAGGATGTGCTGGGGATAAGCTCGATTGAAATCATAGGGTCGATCAACGTTTCCACCTGACGCGCGTACAATAAAGCCGCCAACGGCTCTGCATCAACTTCGGAACGTGTAATCAGGACCTTCATAACAATATTGCCTAATTTTAAGAGAAAATATCAGGGATATTTCACGACAAAATATTTGGTCCCGCTCGGCTGCGTAATTCATCCCCCGCATCGCGCCCCATGGCATCTCCATCGGAAGCCAGACCGGTGCGTTCAGTTTCAAACACTTGGCTTCCATCTTCTTTCGCCACCAAGGCCCGCAACCACAAGCGTCCATCTTCTTGAAATTCGGCCAATCCACCCACCGGCGTCCGGCACGATCCATCCAGTGCATTTAATAGGGCGCGTTCAGCCGACACCCGGATCATTGTTGGTTGGTGATTTAAGGCGTGAACAAGGGCGATTGTGTCATCATCACCTTCGCGGCACGTAATTCCAATCGCCCCTTGGGCGACGGCTGGAAGTAAATCTTCAGGGGCCATAATGTCCGTCGCCAATTCTGATTTCCCCAGTCGGTTCAGGCCGGCCAATGCCAATAATGTCGCATCTGCAACACCTTCTGATAGTTTACGCAACCGAGTTTGGACGTTACCCCGAAACAAACACACCTTCAAATCGGGGCGTTTGTGTAAAATTTGAGATTGGCGGCGTAGTGATGAAGTCCCAATTATAGAACCCGACGGCAATTCAGCCAAGCGGTTAGCTTTATGGCTAATGAAGGCATCGCGTACATCTTCACGTTGTAGCGCCGCAACCAACGCAATTCCTGGCACCAAATGGGTTTCTAAATCCTTCATAGAATGGACCGCAATATCGATCTGCCCTTCTAATTGAGCGGCGTCAATTTCTTTTGAAAACAAACCCTTACCACCCACTTCAGACAAGGCGCGATCTTGGACAGCATCGCCTGTGGTTTTGATTTCGATAATCTCAATTGAACCGAGGGCGGCTAATTGGGAGTGGTGGGTTATTAATAAATCGCGAACTTCTTGGGCTTGTGCCATTGCCAAAGGGCTACCGCGTGTACCGAGCTTTAAGGGATCTTCTCTTGTCATTGGGAATTCCGTGCGTACAAACTACATTATAAGAAGAATATAATAATACTCAGGCAACTAGGTTGGATAAAGGATTTTCGATGATCATTTTAGGGATTGAGTCGAGTTGTGATGAAACAGCGGCAGCTGTGGTCACCGACAACCGCGAAATTTTATCAAACGAAGTTCTCTCTCAAATCGATGAACACGCCCCCTACGGCGGCGTTGTTCCTGAAATTGCAGCACGCGCACATTTAGATGCCATCGATACCATTGTTGAGCGCGCCATGAAAAACGCTGGCGTTAAATTTTCTGAGCTTGATGCTATTGCCGCCACCGGAGGGCCGGGGTTGATTGGCGGCGTATTGGTTGGCGTCATGACCGCCAAAGCCATTGCAGCCGTCCACGACTTGCCGTTCATTGGGGTTAATCACTTAGAAGGCCACGCGCTAACTGTCCGCTTAACTGGTGATGAAGCGGGCAATGAAATCCAATTTCCATATTTATTGCTGTTGGTATCAGGCGGGCATTGCCAATTATTGATTGTTGAGGGCCAAGGGTCCTACAAACGCCTAGGCACAACCATAGACGATGCTTTGGGTGAAGCCTTTGATAAAACGGCCAAAATGATGGGGCTTGGTTATCCGGGTGGGCCGATGGTTGAAAAATATGCTCAAAACGGAGACCCGGTCCGGTTTTCGCTGCCGCGGCCATTAAAAGGCCGCGCGGGATGTGATTTTTCTTTTTCAGGCCTCAAAACAAAAGTCCGCCAAACAATTGAGAACCTACCGGAAGGTCCGGTAAGTGAGCAGGACAAGTCTGATGTTTGTGCTAGTTTTCAAAATGCTGCGGGTGATGTACTGATCGATCGATGCGAACATGCCATTGATACGTTCTTAGAGGCCCACCCCAACGGCACCCATTTGGTTGTATCGGGCGGTGTTGCGGCCAATCAATCGATCCGGGGGCGCTTGAACGCTTTGTGCAAAGCTCACGGCTTGTCATTTGCGGCACCCCCAGCGGCGTTATGCACCGATAACGCGGCAATGATCGCTTGGGCCGGGATGGAACGCTTTATAAAAGGCGATACTGACGATCTATTCTTTTGTCCCCGCCCACGCTGGCCGCTGGACCCCGATGCTCCAAAGGCAGCAGGGGCCGGGGTTAAAGCTTAACCCTAAAATCTCAAAATCATGCCTCTTATTTCGAAACAAAAAACCTATAACCGTATTGCCCGGCACTATGTCATTCTGGATTTGCCGTTCGAACGCGGTCGTTATAAACCGCTGCGCCAAAAACTATTTAAAGGCCTATCCGGGCATTTTTTAAATGTGGGATTTGGGACGAAAAGAAATTTTCCATATTATGCCGTTGGCACCGGTTTAACCGTTATTGATCTAAACCCCGCACTCTTTTAGCTCAAAAAAGAAGGGTGTCATGTTTGACCACGATATACTGGAACTTGATGCGGAAGTGCTGGCACTGCCGTCTTAAACCGGAAATAAGTCTTCCGGCTTAAGACGGGTTTTGGCCAAATACTGATCCACCGATTGCTGGCACATCCAATCGATTAGGGCTCGGTTGGCTTTTAAACCATACGACCAATAATCCTCCCCCATAACATCGCGAGTCATTTCCATGGTTTCATGCATCCATGGCAAGGATATGCGGTTAGCGCTGCCAAGCCAAATATCGCTCAAACGCTTAAGGGCTATATTGCGCGCCTCAACAAACGCATTGAACACTGCTTGCGCCAGCCACGGGTTTTCATCCAATATGGTTTTTCGAATGCCGATGGTATGCATGACCGGAAAGAACCCGGTCTTTTTGTAATAAGCCCGCTCTACATCCGCAAAATCAGGGAAAAGTCGTTTTATGCGCGGATCTTTTTCTAAAAAGGCGCGGGGCACTTTGGGGGCTAACAACGCGTCCAATTCCCCATCCAACAACAAATCGTTTAAATTTTCACCTTCATTCATTGGCTGGACAACGAACCCCGATGGTAAATCGAGCGGTAAACGCTCAACCCGAACGCCCCCATCAAGCCCACCGGTGCGGTACTTAATGGTCGATAAAACAACGCCGTATTCAGAAGCCAAAATACCCCGCAACCAAAGCGCTGCTGTCATTTGATATTCAGGCACGCCAACCGTGCGGCCTTCTAAATCCTTTGGTGATTTGATTCCGCTATCAGTCCGCACATAAAACCCACTGTGGCGGAAAGCGCGAGATAGAAAGACGGGGATAGCCGTATAGGCCGACGTTCCGGATGAGACTTGCATTATATAACTGCTCAGCGACATTTCAGTGATATCAAATTTAGCAACGTCCACAGCCAGCGGGAAAAGTGTTGTTGTTGGCAAAGCGCTGCATTCTACGGCGCAACCTTCAATGCCAACCTGGCCATCCAAAATCGCTTCGGCGCGGTCATGGTCCCATGTAGCCAACGTCAATTTCAATGGGCTTTCAGTCAAGGCAGCGACTCCAGTTTTTAAATTCGAGTAAAAAGTTAAATATTTTTTGACCATTCCCGCCCAGAAGTCGAGTTCTTTTGTGAATTTTAGGTGACATCGCTCCGAAGCCCTTGTTCGTTTCGGTTTGCATGGTTAAGAATAACGAATGACGAATGTATCAATCATTGGCGGAGGCGCATGGGGAACAGCTTTGGCTATGGCAGCCAAACGCGCCGGAAGCGACGTTTGCATTCAAGCCCGCGAGCTTGAAGTCGTCGAGTCGATTTACACGTCGCATGAAAACACCATGTATTTGCCCGGCCACGCGCTGGACCCTACAATTCGAGCGGTCACAGACCCGATTGAAGCCATTAATGGGGCTGATGTACTTTTATTGGTCACACCCGCACAGCATTCACGGGCCCTGATGACGACCTTAAATGAGGCTCTATCGCCAGAACAATCGATCGTTATTTGCTCTAAAGGGATCGAACAAGGGACATTCGCACTGCTTAGTGAAATCGTCTATGAAGTGAACCCGGATTTATCGCCAATGATCCTTTCTGGCCCAACGTTCGCCGCCGAAGTCGCATCCCAGCGCCCAACGGCAGTCACGTTAGCAACCACAGATCAAACCAAAGGCGACTTGGTATCAAAAGCCATTGGCACGCCGTATTTCAGGGTTTATTTGTCCGATGACATCATTGGCGCACAAATTGGTGGCGCGGTTAAGAACGTTTTGGCCATTGCGTGTGGCATTGTTGAGGGACGCCAAATGGGCGACAACACCCGCGCCGCCCTAATCACCCGCGGTTTGGCTGAAATTGTTCGTATGGGCAAAGCCAAAGGCGCAAAACCAGAAACACTTATGGGGCTTTCAGGCCTTGGTGATTTGACGCTGACGTGCACAGCCAAACAATCGCGCAATTTTTCATTGGGCATGGCGCTCGGAGAAGGGCGCTCTTTGGATAAAATATTGGGCGAGCGCACCTCCGTTGCTGAAGGTGTTTTCACCGCATCCAGCGTCATTGGACTTGCTAAACGCTTAGGCGTTGAAATTCCCATTTGTCAGAGCGTCGATAACCTTTTAAACCATGGGGCAGATATCAGTCAGGAAATCACAAACTTGCTGAACCGTCCGTTCAAAATCGAATCTCTTTAACTTAAGGAACTTATTATGCGTTACGTCATTACTTGCAAAGACAGACCCGGCAATTTAACTGTTCGCATGGAAAATCGCCCAGCTCACGTTGAATTTTTAAAAGCCCATTTAGACAACATGTTGTGCGCTGGCCCGACGTTGAATTCTGACGGCAACCCATCGGGTAGTGTTTTGATTATGGATTTCGACAGCTTAGCCGATGCCGAAACATGGGCCGCAAAAGACCCTTACGCAATTGCCGGTCTTTTCGAAAGCGTATCGATTACGGCTTGGAAAAAAGTTTTCCCAGAAGCGGAATAAATCAATCCCATGACTGATATCAAACTCTGCAAACTGGGCGACATTGAAGATGGAAACTCGGCTGGGTTTCAAATTGAAACTCCTGACGGCAAGCGTAGTGTAATCGCTGTCCGCAAAGCCGATACCGTTCATGCTTACGTAAATTTGTGCCCCCATATTGGAGCACCGCTTGATTTCCAACCTGGAAAATTTCTGAACCACGATAAAACCCACATCATGTGTTCGACCCATGGGGCGTTGTTTCAAATTAACGACGGCCTGTGTGTTTCAGGGCCCTGCGTCAATAAACATTTGGAAATTTTGGTCACCAAAACAATGGGCGCAGACATTTGGATCGATTTCTGACCCCTTATAATCCAGTTTAAGGTGCCCAATGCCCGCTCAAAATAACTGCACCTTTCGCCGGATAATTTAGCCCTTTGCTGTTGCTGAAACGTTTGTTTGGGCCTCTTTCTATTATTCGTTTCCAGCTCTTTTACCAGAATGGGAACGTACGCTCGGCTAGTTAAAAACGGAGCTTTCGGGCGCGTGCACAACGGCCTTGATTCTGTCCGCCATTCTGGCCCCCTTCGATGGGCGCATGGTCGACCGAGGTCATTCGCGCTTGGTTTTCGCAGGTAGCGCTGCTTTGGGTGCAGTCATGCTCAAAGCATTATCACAAATCAACGAGCTTTGGCAGTTTTATATGGCATGGGCCGGTATTGGAATTGCCATGGCAGGAGCCTTGTATGAAGCCTGTTTTGCTATCGTAACAAAATCGGTTGGCACTCGAAATAAACAAGCCGTCACTTTGATCACTTTGGTTGGTGGGTTCTCCGGAACCGTATTCTTTCCGACAGCACACCATTTAATATCACTAATCGATTGGCGCGGCACAATCTTGGTTTTCGCAATTGCTGTCCTCTGTATTTCCCTACCGCTGATTTAGTATGGGTGTCGCAATGCGGAACGGTTTGCACAAGCTCAACCTCAAAAACAATCCACCCCACATATATCGACATAAACCATCCTGCGGTCCGCCACATTTTGGTTTTTAGCCTTTGCCTTTTGCGCGATTGCAGTTGAACATGGCATGGTTTAACTCGTTTATTAACTATTATGGCAGACCGGGGGGTCAGTTCTGACGCTGCGGTTTTCGCGGTATCAATGATTGGCCCGATGCAGCTAGTTAGGCGCTTGGCCATGATGGTGGCCGAAAAACATGTCTCGATGTTTAGCATTGCGCTGGGTTGTTCCGTAAGTGTGACTATTGCCGCAACCTGCTTATTGGGAGCCCAAGGGGGTGCCGCACTAGTTGTTGTTTTGTGATTTTACATGGGGCCGTATATGGCGTCACCAGTATCACTCGCCCCCCTCATCACCGCCAATGTTTTGGTTCACCAACGTTTTGGTGTTGTATCCGGAATGTTGGCCGTGACGTTTATGTTAGGCTTTGCCATTTCACCCACATTGGCGGCGATGGTTTGGGAATTTGGTGGTTATGATTTGGTGATTGAGCTCGCCATCCTTACAGCCATCATCGGGCTATGTGCCCCGATAATGTCTGATAAGATGGAGAAATGAAGCGCTTAACGGTTTAGCGAATTGATTTCAAAAGCTCCTCAACAGTCATGGAAATCCGTAACAAGTGATGATCATCTCCATGGCGCCCGGTCAACATAAAGCCAACCGGGGCTTCACCCTGTTTATGACATGGCACTGAAATCGAGCAGCGATCCAAAAAGTTACCAACGCTTGTATTGCGCAAGGTCATCATGTTGGTTGGAAAATAGACGTCGTCATTATCAACATGTTCAATTGTTGGCGGAATAATCGCAACCGTTGGCATAATAATAGCATCAA
This sequence comes from uncultured Rhodospirillales bacterium, assembly GCA_938074585.1. Classification (GTDB taxonomy): domain Bacteria; phylum Pseudomonadota; class Alphaproteobacteria; order Rhodospirillales; family Casp-alpha2; genus JABMNT01. Next base: position 7,012 of record CALJEW010000004.1, read on the forward strand.
ACGGAGCCGTTATTTCAGCCGCCAAACCAATGATCCGCTGGCGTTCTAGGCACAATGTAATGTAATCCGCAGCCGATTGAGCAGCCCCCTTAGCAATGCGGCTACCAACGCGCGGATCATATTCATCCATGCGGTTTGCCAAAAAGTCTTTATGCCAAGCGTACGATTCCGATGCAGCAAAGCCCCCTAAACGGTTTATGTATGGTAATTCAGCTAATTCCGCAAAGGGAATTCGAACAATCTCAACGCCAGCATTCGTTAAGGCCGCGACCGCCCGATCAAAAGCCGTAGCCACCGCGTCATCCAAACCATCCATAACCAAGGTTTCAGGCATCGCTAAACGAATTTGTTTCGTATCAATCGGCGTAATTGTCCGTACACTTTCACCAGCCATAACCGCATCCAATATGGCGCAGCACTCAACGCTATTGCCTAAGGGCCCAGCTGAGTCCAATGAAAAACTGAGCGGTGTAAGGCCGGTAATCGGAACACGCGACGCGGTTGGTTTGTAGCCGGTAATTCCACAAAAAGCAGCCGGAATACGGCACGACCCGCCGGTATCGGAACCCAATGTAGCCGCCACCATTCCGTCAGCCACCGCAACAGCTCCGCCTGAAGTTGACCCGCCCGGAATACGCCCATTTGCACGGTCATAAGGGATTTTGGGTGTGCCAAAATGTGGATTCATACCAATGCCCGCGTAGGCAAATTCGACCATATTATTGCGCCCAACGAAAACAAATCCGGCGTGTCTAAGCCGTGCAATGGTTGGGGCATCTTGGCCCGCTGGTGCGCTGGTGCTCAAAATTTTAGAGCCTGCGCCCGTAACCTCGCCCTTCACATCGTATAAATCTTTAACAGAAATCGGGATGCCCGCATACGCCGATGGCTCAGAACCTGATTTACGCAAACTGTCCATCGCATCGGCCTGGGCCCGGGCTTTATCATGACTAACGCTTAAAAAGGCGCGTGCGCCTTCGCCTGCAGGATTGGAAATCTTCTCAAAGCAAAGCTCAAGCAATTCTCGCGCCGTTGTTTTATTAGATTCTAGGTCTTTTGATAATTCAGGTAACGATTTCATGAGTGGCTCCAAAATTGTGCATTTTTATATCAACAGAAACCTAGCGTGCAAGACCGCCTGGGTCCACGACTTCTCTGTCGATAAAAAAGGAATACGAACACGGCTTGTTAATCCGACATTTTTTGCGATAATTCCTCAAAGGCTGGAAAATAGTAAGTGATGTGTGGATTGTGGTAAAAGGCGCTCCCATGCTTCAGCGATAAATCAAGGGAGACCATTAACCTATGACCGATCATCATCTATTTCCCGTACCGGCCGAAACCGCCGCTGCGTCTCATTGCGATAACGAAAAATATCTTAAAATGTATCAGGCATCGGTTGATGACCCGAGCGCATTTTGGAGTGAACACGGTAAGCGCCTCGATTGGATGAAGCCTTATACAAAGGTCATGGATGTTGATTACAATATCCCTAACGTGTCAATCAAATGGTATGAAGACGGCACCTTAAATGCGTCTGTGAACTGCATCGACCGTCATTTGGAGGGGCGCGGAGACCAAGTTGCGATCATTTGGGAAGGTGATGACCCATCCGATGATAAAAAAATTACCTACACACAATTGCACGAAGAAGTCTGCCGCCTTGCCAACGCCATGAAAGCGCGCGGTATTAAAAAAGGTGACGTCGTCACGCTTTATATGCCAATGATCCCCGAAGCCGCTTACGCCATGTTGGCCTGCACCCGCATTGGCGCGATTCATTCCATCGTCTTTGGTGGGTTTTCTCCAGACGCCTTGGCGGCACGAATTTCAGGTTGTGATTCCAACTGCGTAATCACAGCCGACGAAGGCCTGCGCGGTGGCAAACCCATTCCGTTAAAAGAAAACACCGACAAAGCAATCGAGATTTGTGGTGGCGTTAATACGGTTTTCGTTGTGACGCGAACCGGCGCAGACGTTGGTTGGGTTGAGGGCCGTGATGTCAATTATGAAGATGCGACAGCCGCCGCTGAACACACTTGCGCGCCTGAAGAAATGAACGCCGAAGACCCGATGTTTATTCTGTATACATCTGGATCAACCGGCCAGCCCAAGGGTGTTTTGCACACCACAGGCGGCTACATGGTTTATGCATCCATGACCCATCAATATGTCTTTGATTATCAAGAAGGAGAAAATTATTGGTGCACGGCGGATGTCGGCTGGGTCACCGGTCATAGCTATATCATCTATGGCCCGCTAGCCAATGGCGCCACAACATTGATGTTTGAAGGGGTCCCCAACTACCCAACCGTCTCTCGGTTTTGGGAAGTTTGCGACAAACATGACATTGCAATTTTCTATACCGCACCAACCGCCCTACGAGCATTAATGCGTGAAGGAGACGAGCCGGTCAAAGCAACCAGTCGTAAATCGATCCGAATCTTAGGAACCGTAGGCGAGCCCATAAACCCAGAAGCCTGGATTTGGTATTATAATGTGGTCGGCGAAGGGCGTTGCCCAATTGTTGATACGTGGTGGCAAACCGAAACTGGCGGCATTTTAATCTCACCTTTACCCGGCGCAACCGCCTTAAAACCTGGCTCTGCAACCCGCCCGTTCTTTGGTGTTCAGCCCGAAATTGTTGATGCTGATGGCAAACCTTTGGATGGTGCCTGCGAAGGTAATTTATGCATCGTGCAATCATGGCCGGGTCAAATGCGCACGGTTTATGGGGATCATGAACGCTTCATGCAAACCTATTTCTCCACCTATAAAGGCAAATACTTCACTGGCGACGGATGCAAACGCGATGAAGGCGGGTATTACTGGATTACGGGCCGTGTCGATGACGTAATAAACGTATCTGGGCACCGCATGGGCACGGCAGAAGTAGAAAGCGCCTTGGTTGCTCATCACGATGTTGCCGAAGCGGCTGTGGTTGGTACACCCCACGAGATTAAGGGCCAAGGTATTTATGCATATGTGACTTTGAACATAGGCGTTGACGAGACGGACGCGCTGAAAAAAGAGCTGGTCCAATGGGTCCGAAAAGAAATTGGTCCCATCGCATCGCCCGATTGGTTGCAATGGGCACCGGGATTACCGAAAACCCGTTCCGGAAAAATCATGCGCCGCATTTTGCGTAAAATTGGTGAAAACGATTACTCCAACTTGGGCGACACATCTACTTTAGCAGACCCAAGCGTTGTTGATAATTTAATTAAGAACCGACAAAACACATGATCATTGCACAGACGATACAAAAAGCCCCGCCACTTTGGCGGAAGCTTTAGGCCTTGTTAGTAACCGACATCAGCCGCTTAACTCTCGATAAATTGTTTTCTATGGCGGCTAATTTTTTTGTCTCGCCTGACTTTGTATACACCTCAATCGCCCCTCCAAAGTAGGCAACGCATTCACACAATAAGGCAGGGTCTGAATTTCTTTTGGCCAGGGCAAAACAGACCGTACCTAAGTTGTTGATGGTTTGGGCCCAGCAGGGGAACGGGTTCCTAACGGGGCACGCCCAGAGACGCTCTGAAATTCTTAATCGTACTGTCCAAGGGGGTACGGGCGCC
>CALJEW010000005.1 GCA_938074585.1 uncultured Rhodospirillales bacterium
TACCCGCATGCAGCCAATCAGCATAGACGACTGGATGCGTTTCAGTGGGCATCATCCTAGCGTTTGTTAGGCCTACTTTATTGAGCTTGGAGACCACCCACTCACCCGCTTTTACTACATCGTCAAAGTGCTCATCAGATGCAGAGACAGATGGGATAGATATAAAATCGGAGAGTTCATCAACAAACCGGCTCTGGTTGTCTTCAAGATAATTATTCCAAGACATGCCCATACCCCATTCTTTCTCCAGTGAGACACAGCTTGGCTAAGTATAAATTCTAATTCAATAGAAACTTACTTGTCTGTACCTTTATCTTTTTCAACACCTTTAATATTGTCGTCAAAGGCCAAACCCATCTGATCACCAATTTTTTTCAACATTGGCATTTGAACAGCCATATCCATTATTGAGTCTAATGCTGCTGCCACCGGCGTGCTCGGGGTATTACCACCTGACGTCCCACCCAGTCCAGTAACGTGATTGACATTAATAGATTTAATCTTTTCAGCAGGCTTAACCATTTCGCCAATAATCTTGGGCATTGCTTCGAGGCGCGCCTTCTCCAGCTCCATTGCTATCATTGCCTCAGAGCGGCTATTTTCTGCTTCTATACGCGCCCGCGTTCCGTCGGCATCAGCAATTTTTACTGCTTTATCAGCTTCTGCCGCTTCCCGGCGTACTGCAGCTTTGTCCTTAGAAACTGCCTTCTCGTTTTCAGCATGTATAATTTGCTGGGCTGCCACATTTCGTGCCTCTCCCTGTTTAAAAATTTCATCAAGCTTAACTCGGCGCTCCGCCTCCGCTGTAGCACGTGCTGTTTCAATTGATTCTGATGCCATCACAGCCTTTGCACGTGCAGAATCTGCATTGGACAGTGCAAGAATTTCTTCCTGGCTCTTTTTAGAGATCGCAATTTTGCTATCTTTCTGTGCGATAGAAAGCGCCTCTTCACGCGCAACCTCTGCAGCCTGAATAGATCGTTCCAAATCAATTCGAGCCGTCGTTACGCTCAATTCACTGTCAGCTTTTCGCATCGCAACTTCTGATACTTGAGCAGCAGACAAAGTCTCTATTTCTTGCTGTTGTGCAATCTCCGCCCGACGCTCATCCAATTCGATCGCAAGCCGTTTGCGCGCGGCTTCCATTGCGGCGCGACGCACGCTTACCTCACTATCTGCGTCAATCTCAGCACGCTCTTTCTTAGACTTTGAAATTACCTCTGCTAATTTCCGCATTCCTACAGCGTTGAAGGCATTATTTTCATCAAGGGCCGCAAATGGTGTTTGGTCCAATGCCGTTAGTGAAACGCTATCTAATTGCAAACCGTAGCGCGATAATGTGTCCAAAAGCATTTCACGAACATCCGCCACAAAAGTTGCCCGGTTTTCATGCAGCTCATCCATGGTTATTTTAGCCGCAACCGAACGCAATGCATCAACCAACATTCCATCAATCAAACCACTTAGCTCGTCTCGTTGAAACGTACGCTTTCCAAGAGTTTGGGCAGCCCGAGTGATCGCTTCCACATCTGGTTTCACAGAAACATAGAACTCAGCTCCAACATCAACCCGCAAACGGTCCTGCGTTATTAAGGATGCCTCACCTCGCCGATCTACATCCAATCGAAGCGTCGCCATATTCACACGACTGATCTCATGGAAATAAGGTACTGCAAGCACACCCCCGTCAATTACAACGCGCCGTCCACTCGCTCCAGTTCTGACTAACGAAACTTCATTTGTGGCGCGTTCATAAAACCATGCCACAATAGCAATAATAGCTACCAAAATAATGAGTAGTAGGATGATCCAACCTAAAGTTCCCATCGTGTAGTCCTCCCTAAAGCCCGTGCGCTTTGCACAATAAGTTCGATGACATGCCACCATCAGTAGGAATATTTGATCCCCGAATCCAGTGGGTCATGTCACTCAGTAAAAATGCAATGACAGGCGCAATGTCAGCTGGCCTGCCCGCTCTATCCATCGTCTTTCGATCTTCTTCGGCCCGAGCGCCTAACGTTTGCAAAAAATCGTTAAGTATCGGTGTGTCAACTGGCCCAGGACTGACCACATTCATACGAATTCCACGATCGCGCCACGTCCACCGATTACGTAGGGTCCATGCTAATACGACTTCTTTAGAGAAGAAATAGCTTCGACCACCTTCACTACCAACTTTCCACCGATCAACAAACGCTGCTATATTATCAAAGTCCAGCTCGTCTGATGCTTTAATTGCATCAACTGATTGGGCCCATCCATGGCCTGCCAATGATGCCACATTCACAATTGAGGCATTATCATTTAATTTTGGGATCAACTGGTAGGTTAGGTGTTTTAGCCCAACCAAATTAACTGCTAATAATTGTTCCGCTGGACGCGTGGGTGGGAGGCCTGCATTATTGACTAAGCCATCAATTCCACTTGGTAACACATCTACCAATGCTTCAATTGTGCGTTTGTCACCAAGGTCAGCACGATAAAACTCTTCCACGTGGTCAAAATTCTTAGTCACATCAATCCCAAGAACTTCAGCCCCTTGGTCAGTCAAAAACTTAGCCGTTTCCCAACCAATCCCGGACGACGAGCCAGTTACAATAATACGCTTACCCTTGAGTAAATCTCTCATTATCAAAATGCCGGCGGGTAAGGCCGACCCCCCCTATCCATAGTGATCCAGCGGGTTTCAGTAAATGTCTCCATTGCCCATTTGCCACCATGCCTACCAATTCCACTTGCCTTTGAGCCTCCAAATGGCGCGTGGGTCTCATCGTTTATGCTTGAACAATTTACGTGGCACATTCCAGTTTCCAAATGCTGAGACATATCTAATGCGCGTTGTTCATTACGCGTTATAATTCCACAGGATAGCCCATATTCAGTGTCGTTGTTCAATATGATGGCCTCTGCATCCGTTTTAAAGGATGCAACTACGGCTACTGGACCAAATGTCTCATCCCGCCAGACATCCATATCAGGTGTCACATTAGTCAAAATAGTTGGTTCTACAAAACGGCCATTAACCCCACCACCGAGCATAACTTTTGCTCCTTTATTAATCGCATCGTCTATTTGTGATTTTACCCGCTCAACCTGCCGGTTGTTAATTAGGGGGCCGTTGGTATTTGATTTTTCAGCTGTATTTCCAGTTTTAATTTTTCCAGCTCGCGTGACAAATTTTTGTAAGAAATCATCATAGATTTTTTCATGTACTAGTACTTTTTCAACACTCATACAGATTTGTCCCTGATGGAAAAATGCTCCAAAGCTTGCAGCTGAAGTCGCCCGCTCCATATCCGCATCATCCAAAACAATCAGGCTGTCTTTGCCACCGAGTTCAATACAGCATTTTTTTAGGTGAGCACCACATTTTGCCGCAATGCGCCGGCCAACTGGTGTGGAGCCCGTAAAGGAAATACCTTTTACCAAGGGATTATCAATCAACTCATCACCAACTTCTGGCGTTCTGTCACGCGAAGCTGTGACTACGTTAAAAACACCGTTCGGTACTCCAGCCTCTTCCAAAATTTCTGCAAAGAATAAACCACCGGCGTAGGGTGTTTCCTCAGATGGCTTCAACACAATAGTGTTGCCTGTCGCCATTGCAAATGCGAACCCACGTGACGTCAGAATACCCGGCACGTTCCACGGGCTTATAACTCCCACAACACCAGTTGGGACACGCACAGCAGTAGACACTTTTCCGTATTGTGATGGTAAAATTTCGCCAATTGCCCCATAGCAAAGTCCTGCTGCTGCTCGAAATGTTTCAGAAACATGCCCTGCTTCAAACATACCTTTTCCGTAGCTGCCACCACCTTCATATTGGGCCGCAATCACGTAGTCTTGTGTTCTCTTATCCCAAATATCTGCAATTTTGAGCATGAAATGTGCCCGCTCTTGGAAACGTAGAGACGACCAAGCTGGAAATGCCCGATGAGCTGCCTCAATTGCGCGCCTAGTTTCAGCTGCACCCGCATCAGGAACTTGCGCCCAAACAGTTCCGTCTGATGGATTTAAATCATCAAACTGGCCAGGTGTGGCTTGCCACCGTCCGTCTAAATAAAGGCCTTTGATTGCTGGGCCAGAAAAAATATTATCAAGCATATCTATTCCCTTTCAAAGTCGCCATCGTGGCGGCGAAAAACCTGTACACGTGGCCGTCTGTAAATTTCAATAACTGGTAGTTTTACATCAGCGGACGCATTTGATGCCAGTGCCACAGAAGTCAAATTAACTTTTTCTGCAAAAGTTTCTTTTTGCATCGCAGAGTTAGTACGGGCATTTTTTGCAGCTAGCTCAATTTCTTTCAAAACAACCTCAAGGCGAGGTGCAGCAGTACGCTCTACTTCTTTTTGAGTGACTGATATTGGCATACCAGCAGACACTGACCCAGCTGATGTTGCCGAGGCGCCTTCTACTAAATCTTCAATATCCAATCCAATTTGTTGATTGGCGGAGCGTCTAGGTTGCGGACGCGCCTCAACTAGCACATTTTTTGAGGACAACTCTGCCTGCCCTTGGGCATCATCTGTCAAATTGATATTTGAGTTATCACTACTGACGCCAAGATAGGCTTTTTGGACTGCAGGGTCATTAGCCAGCCGAGCAGCCGTATCTTCATGCGTAATGCGCGTATTCTCAAGTAGGTAACCACGATCTGCAATTGCGAGACTTTGTTTTGCATTTTGCTCAACCAAAAGAATGCCTATGCCAAGCTTTTTTACCACTCTAAGGTTTTGAAATAATTCTTGGCAGAGAAGTGGTGATAATCCAAGAGACGGTTCATCCAACATCAAAATTTGTGGAGCCGACATCATTGCACGACCAATTGCAACCATTTGCTGCTCGCCTCCTGACATTGTACGTACAATTTGTCCCTGGCGTTCTTGGAGTTTGGGGAAGAGCTTTAAAACTGAACCTAAATTGGCGTTTTCATCGCGTCTTGCCCTATTTGAATATGCACCTAATAGAAGATTTTCTTTAACACTCAGATCACCGAAGAT
>CALJEW010000006.1 GCA_938074585.1 uncultured Rhodospirillales bacterium
CCATGGAGAGACCGGCGGACAAACTGGGCACACATCAAATAAAACAAATTTAAAGATGATGGCTGAAGGCGCGGGGTTATCATCGACATTGCTTATCGAAAGTGAAGCCGAGTTGGAGCAAGGCGAAAGCTTTTTGAACGAGGCCACAGGACCACGGTTTATTCATTTGCGGGTCAAAGATGGCGCGCCAACAGTCTTTAAACGCAATATGGACTTAGCTGAATGCCGAATTCGATTTCGTTCTGCGTTTTAGGGACTTACCCCTTTGCACTTAGTATCCCGAACTTAGGCCGTATAGCCAAGCTTTTCTGAAAGCTGCTTAGCGATGGTTTTTGTTATGGGGTGTGCTCAGCCATATCGGTGAAAGACATGCGCCACACAGGGCCTAAAAATCAAATGGCCCAATGACGAACCGCATAATCCTGACTGTGCAGCTCTGGCTCGGGCGCATAGTGTGTATGGAATGAAAGTCAGTAAGTTGGACGAATTCTGCGATGTTCTATTAGAAGCAATTGAAAGCAATCGGCCTTGGTTGGTCGATCTGGAAGTTGACCCCGGCGTGAAGGTGCCGTCTGTTGGGACGTACCCCGGCCCAGGTATTACTTAGGACCAGTACTTACGTTCGGATATTTGGTTCCCAAACATGCTTGGAAAAAAAGCAAAAAGGCGTTTGATTATCAATCGGTGGCGAAGCTGCTTTCCATATCGATTTGAAGGGCATCGTTAAACCGATTAAAGAACCCGCACAAGGTGATGCGCAAGGTCAACTCAACGATCTGGGCCTCGTCAAAATGCTGTTTTAAAGAGTCGAAAATAGCATCGCGCATATACGGGGCTTTCTCTGTTACTTGAACAGAATAATCACGGACCAACATATCTATTTCATCAAACCCGGGCACGTCATCATCAAGAACTTTATCGGCTGTATCGGGGTGGAACCCTTGCGCGGTTAGGCGAGGTGCGTGATGGTCAACGCAATAAGTACACTCATTTATTTTAGATACGACGACAAGGGCGATTTCCAAATATCGCTTTGGTAGTATTTTTTCATCAGCCAGATCGAGCAATAACCCCATAATATGTTTCAGTGCTGGAGGGCGATGGGCAAATATTTTTGCTTGGTTCTCAAACGGCCCGTATTCAGTCACATAGCGGTTGAAAACATCACGAGCGTCGTCGGCTAATTCGTCCTGGTTCACTTCACTTACACGAGGCATTTTTTTTCCAAATCCATAAAATTATTGTAGTTAAATTCCCAAAAAACTAAGTTAAGGTTAAAAGAACTACATAGGGCGTGCAAGGGATTCTAGTAAAACTTGTGGAAAATACATTTAGTTGAATTTAGCTTGTTTTAATAAGAAGTATTTTCATTATGGTTTATCTGGCATACAGTAAATAGTAATATAAATGATAAAAAATGACACCAACAGGAGAGTTACACATGCACAAAAGACAATTATTTATGGCCGCAGCGTTTGCTACGGGTATCTTCGCGGCAGTACCACAAGCCAATGCTGAAATTCAAAAGTATAATTTCGAAGTGGTTGGAACATGGGGATTCTTAGAAAACTGGAAAAGATTCGAAAGCAAATTTTGGAACGAGCAACTACCAAAAGCTTCCGGCGGCAAACTGACCGCGAATGCCAAGCCGTATACTGAATTAGGCATTAAGGGCTTTGAAATTATGTCTGGCCTGAAAAAAGGGGCTTTTGATGGAGTTCATGCTCTGACAAGTTACAGTGCCAAAGCAAGCCCAGCTCTTGAGGGTATTGATTTAGCTGGCGTTATTCAAGACTTTCCGACATATCGTAAAGCCGTTACTGCTTACCGGCCTATACTCGAGCGGGAAATTGCAGAAAAGTATAATGCTAAACTTTTGAACGTATACACGTTCCCAAGTCAGCAACTCTGGTGCAATTTAAAAGATCGCAACATTAAAGATGTTTCTTTGAAAGATCTTGCTGGAAAAAAAATCCGGACCTACAGCCGTACTTTGGGCGATTTCATTGAAGGTTTGAATGCAAGTGCTGTAACAATTGCATTTGCTGAGGTTGTTCCTGCGTTGCAAAAAGGTGTCGCTGATTGTGGCATCACCGGTACAATGCCTGCATATAATGCAAAATGGTATCAAGTTGTGACCCATAATATCCGTGTTCGTGTTGGCTATGCTGCAACGTTTACTGCAATCAACATGGATACTTGGAAAAGCTTGAATGCTGATACCCAAAACTTGATATTATCTGAAGCCAAAAAGATGGAAGATGAAATTTGGGCGTTTACAACCACACTCGATCAATTGGGTATGGATTGTAATGCGTCCGGTCCATGTTCTGCTGGAGAAACAGGAAATATGGTTCCAGTTACGCCGTCTGCGGCTGACCAAGCAATGCTTCAAGATATTGCTGAAAACGTCGTGTTGAAGCGTTGGGCTGAGCGGTGTGGTGCGGCATGTGCCAAAGAGTGGAATGACACTGTTGGCAAAGTTGTTGGCATGAAAGCCCCTATATAGGTCGTTAATCTAAAAATTCGAAACACCGTACAGAAAGCGACACTGCTTTCTGTACGGTCACCGAATAAAGTGGAGTTACATAATTTGTTTGCTTCCATACATGCTAAATTTATAAATGTGTCCCGTATTGCCACTTGGGTTGGTGGCGGGGCTCTTTTATTATCCGCTATTATGGTGACATTAGATGTTTTATCGCGAAAGCTGATTGGTTTTACAATCAGCGGCTCTGATGAAATTTCGGGTTACGTATTCGCTGCCAGTACAACTTGGGCTTACTCTTATTGCTTATTAACGCGCGCCAATATTCGCATTGATGCTTTTTATAATATTCTAAGCCTACGTTCGAAAGCTATTCTAGACGTGATAGGCTTATTGTTATTGCTTTATTATATTTATTTATTAACGACAAACGCTATGGGTATGTTTCTTGAGAATGTTGAATATAATTCTTCAGCTCAGACCACGTTAGCGACCCCTCTTTGGATACCTCAAATTTTTTGGATGTCTGGTTTATGGTTCTTTCTGCTCAGTTTAACTTTTTTGGCCGTTTATAGCCTTAGCGCATTTATTAAACGCGATTGGGCCTGCATTAATCGGATTATCGGTGTGAAGTCTGTAGAAGAAGAAATTTCTGAAGAGACACACGTTTAACCATACCGCTGCGACTTATATTATTTAGGAACTCCCCATGCCTTTATTCATTATAACCATGCTCCTTGGACTTGTTGCCGCTGCGGTCCCCGTAGCAGCGGTACTTGGAATTTTGAGTTTAACGCTAGATGAAATCTTTATGCGTGGCCGCAGATCTTTGATGCTTGGTGATTTTGTTTGGGAACAAAGTGTCGAATACCTTCTGGTTGCGATCCCGATGTTCATTTTACTGGGCGAGATTATGTTGCGGGCTGGTATAGCGGTTCGGATGTACAACGCAGTTGCTCAATGGCTGTCATGGCTTCCGGGCGGCCTGATGCATGCGAATATCGGATCGTCTGCTATATTTGCCGCAACTTCCGGCTCCAGTGTTGCGACAGCTGCTACCGTTGGCACCGTTGCTTATCCTGAAATTGAGAAACGTAATTACAACGAAAGTCTTTTTTTGGGCTCCATTGCAGCTGGTGGAACACTTGGTATTTTAATTCCACCATCAATTAATCTGATTATCTATGGGTTGCTGACAAACACTTCTGTTCCTGAGCTTTATCTCGCGGGCATTTTCCCAGGCCTTGCTTTGGCTCTTTTGTTCATGGCTGTGGTTGTTGTTGCTTGTTTATGGAAACCACATTGGGGCGGAGTAAAGGTTAAAACCGATTGGGGGTCACGGATCCGAGTACTCCCCGATTTGCTTCCCCCTGTTATGTTATTTTTAGCTGTTGTTGGCTCTATCTATGCTGGAATTGCAACACCAACAGAAGCAGCCTCTATTGGTGTTGTTTTTGCCCTTATTATTGCTGCTATCAATAAAGCGCTCAATATTGAAATGCTGAAAGAAGCGTTTGAAGGCACCATGCGTTCAAGTGCTACAATCATGCTCATCATTTTAGCCGCTGTGTTCTTGAACTTCGTTTTGGGATTTATGGGTGTTACCCAAGTCATGCTCGAGACGATTAAAGAGCTGGGTTGGTCGCCAATGGAAACAATGATTGTGATTGTTCTGTTTTATTTGCTACTCGGCATGTTTATGGAAACGCTATCCATGATGCTGACGACCATACCAGTAGTGTTTCCGATTGTTGCCCACATGGGTTTTGATCCGGTTTGGTTTGGCATTATGATTACCGTGCTCATGGAAGCCGCTCTGATTACGCCACCGATTGGAATTAATTTATATGTCGTTCATGGTATTCGAGCCCGTGGTGGGAAATTTAGCGATGTTAGTATTGGTGCCTTACCGTTCTTAATCGCGATGTTTGTTCTTATTGCTGTTTTATTAGTTTTACCGGATATTGCTGTTTGGCTACCAAAACAATTTTACGGATAATAGAGACCGACATCGCATGACGGATATTGATACTGGGCTTAATGCTTGGCAAATGACGACGAATCATAATCGAATGATTGACTTGCAGGCTGATAAGTCTCCGCCAAAAGATGGGCCCGTCGATATTTCTTATTATGGAAGCTCGGCTTTTCGCATTACGTCTCCTAAAGGCGTCAGTGTGATGATTGATCCGTGGCGCAATCATCCGTCGCGCACATGGGATTGGTACTTCCACGATTTCCCCATCACCGCTGTTGATGTAGGGGTTTCGACCCACGCCCATTTTGATCACGATGCTTTGCACCGTTTGGATGCCAGCGTCCTGTTGGATCGCCTGATCGGGATGTATCGGTTTGGTGATATGACGATCTACGGTCTGGCTGATAAACACGCGGTTGATTCAAGTTGCGCTATCTATGATTTTAAGAAAATTCATAAGAAGTTCCATGGCACCGATGTTGATGGACCAGAAAATCCTCGTTCATGGGATCATTGTCTGATCGTTATTGAAACCGGCGGACTTCGGATTGTGCATTGGGGCGATAATCGGCATAACCCACCAGATGATATCTGGATGGCGTTGGGCCATATTGATATTGCTTTGTTACCTGTCGATGCATCCCAACACGTTATGGGGCATATACATACACAAGCGATAATTGATCGCTTAAAACCACGGGTGATTATTCCGCATCATTATTACATTTGGGATGTGGTTCAGCGCCAAAGCACCTTGCAAACAGCAGATGCTTGGGTTGAAGCGTATCCGGAATCAGAGCACCTTTTGAAGCCAACCCGAACATACCGGATTGATGAGGTTGATAAGTTTGACCGTGTTGTCCATTTCTTTGGTGACAATGTGATATTTAATAAAGAAGCGTGGCTTAAAAACGGACGTTAATAAGCGTTGTTTTCTTAATCATCCAATCGGGCGTCTTGTATACTGGGTAAATCCGTAATCAACATGCTGCCTGGTGTATGGGTAATGCAAATCTCTGGTTTAGCCATGCGGATAGCGTTTTGAGGCGTAACACCACAAGCCCAAAAAACAGGAACTTCGTCGTCTGTAATGGATTGTGCATCGCCCCAATCAGGCTTGTTTATATCTTTAATGCCAATTGCCGATGGATCTCCAAAGTGTACAGGAGAACCGTGGGTGTGTGGAAAGCGGGACGTGATTTCAACGGCGCGTATCGCATTTCGCGTTGTCATTGGACGCATGGAAACTACCGTACCGCCTTTGAAATCCCCGGCAGGGATCGTTTCGAGCGATGTAATATACATTGAAACGGTCAAATTTTCACTTATGTGGCGGAGTGGTATCCCTCCGTCCATCATCGCTTGTTCGAATGAAAACGAACAACCAATAATGAACGTAACAAAATCGTCCTGCCAAAGAGATTTGATGTCGGTGACAGTCTCTGACAGCTCGCCATTTCGATAGATGTTATAACTCGGAATATCTGAGCGAATATCAATGTCGTGCCCCAATGTAGGCAGCATTGGGTTGCCTGTATCTGAGACACCAACCAATGGGCACGGCTTTGGATTGCGTTGGCAATACCGCATGAAATCCATTGCTTGTTTTGCTGGTAAAATTGCTAAGTTCCCTTGTGTGTAACCCGGAGCCATTCCAGCTGTTTGTCCCGTAAAGTAGCCATTTCGAATGGCGCATCTAGTAGATGCTGGGTCGTTATGATCGTTGATTTCACGAAACGCTTTAACTTGAGACATGTTAAGTTCCTAGCCATAAATATATACAATAATTATGTTATGAGATCTGACACTATGCGTCAACGGTTTGACTTGTTTTGGTGATCGGGACGCCGGGGGCTGGAGGGTATGGAAATCCAGATGCTAGATCTAAAGAAAATCTAAAAGAAGAAGCACAATCAGGTAAATTTTCTCCCGATTTTTTGCAAAAATCTTATGGAATGAAAAGTAACGATTAAGTGTTTGGGTTTTGCTGATATCTTATCGACAAATTGATTGTGAGCGGGCAGTGTTATGCTTAATACTTATAGACAAATATATTTGATAGGAGCCCAGCTTACCAATGATTTTTCTGGTTCTTAGCCGAATTACTCAATCGATATTTGTAATGCTGTCTGTTGGGCTTGGTTTCCGGCAAAACCATGTATGTCGATGGTCGAATAAGCGTTAGCCAATGAATTTAGTCATCGATGCAAATCTGGGCATTTAGTGGCGCTGTGCCTTAGAAGATCATCAGTTGTGCTTATAAGATGATAATGACGTGTCTTAACGGTCTTCCAAAGAACGTGATTTTAGGTTACTTTTTAGAAATATTAAGCGGTGTCTTATTCGTTTCGGTCGATTGTTTGACTAATTTCAATTAAAACAATGGGTCATTTTGTGTTTGAACCGTCTATAGGATCCAGATACCTCAACTTGATTTCAATAGGGAGAACGTAAGACTGTGGCTGATTTAAAATATGAATCCCCTACAACTACAGAAGCTGCTGTAGCGCTTTTGGCGGCAGGGGGGGGAATGGCACGGGTATTTGCCGGTGGAACCGATTTATTGGTTCAAATGCATGAAGAAATGATCGAGCCGACGCTACTGGTTGACATTAAAAACATCGAGGAAATGCGCAAAATAACCTTTGAAACTGACTATGTGCGCATTGGTGCGGCGGTTACAGGTGCAGAACTTGGCGAAAATGATAAATTGGTCGCTATGTGGCCCGGCGTTGTTGAAGCGGTTGAGCTTATTGGCTCATACCAAGTTCAAGGGCGTGCGACGATTGCTGGTAATTTATGCAATGCATCTCCAGCAGCTGACAGTGTTCCTGCAATGATCGCAGCCGGTGCAAGAGTTTGTATCGCAGGCCCAACCGGAAAACTCGAAATTCCAGTTGAACAAATGCTGGTTAGCCCAGGTAAAACATCGTTAGTTCAAGGCGAATTTGTAACTTCAATTTTATTGCCAAATCGCTCTTCCAACGCAGGTGATGCGTATTTAAGATTTATTCCACGTACAGAGATGGATATAGCTGTTGTTGGCGTTGGCGTGTCGATTGAGCTAAATGCCGATGGAGTGTGCTCTTCAGCCCGCCTCTCATTGGGTGCCGTCTCTGCAACGGCTCAATTGGTTGAGGCCGCATCTGGAATTTTGGTTGGAAACAAGCTGGATGATACCGTACTCGATGCACTGGCATCTGCGGCAAGCGAGGCTTGTTCGCCTATTGATGACAAACGTGGAACAATCGAGTTCAGAACAAAAGTGGCCGGTGTATTGGCCTGTCGGGCGACGAAGATTGCTTGGCAACGTGCGGAGAAAAACTAATGGCTAGACATCATATAACGACGACCATTAACGGTGATGAGGTTGAGTTTGCCTGCGAACCGGGGCAAACTCTGCTAGAGGTTCTGCGAACAGAATTGGGCATGACCGGCACCAAAAATGGCTGTGGAAGTGGCGATTGTGGGGCGTGTACTGTTATAGTAAATGATCGCCCAATTAATGCCTGTTTGGTGTTAGGCGTTGAGCTTGAAGGAGCCCAAGTCGAGACGATTGAAGGAATGGCGGAAGGCACTGAATTGCATCCCCTACAACAAAAATTCCTAGATCACGCGGCTTTGCAATGCGGTATTTGTACACCAGGTATTTTGAATATGGCAAAAGCGTTTCTTGCTAAAAACCCTGACCCGACGGAAAGCGAAGTCCGCTATGGTTTGGCAGGAAATCTGTGCCGTTGCACAGGATATGATAAAATTGTACGTGCCGTTCTTGATGCGGCCCAGGAAATGAGGGCACCTATATAATGAGTAACGATAACGCTAAAACAAATTTCCAATGGGTTGGCAAACGAACACGCCGCCCAGATGGTGTTGATAAAGTAACCGGCCGCGCGCGCTATGGCGATGACATGAGCATGCCTGGTATGCTGCATTGTAAAGTGTTACGCAGCCGACATGCCCA
The DNA here is from genome assembly GCA_938074585.1 of uncultured Rhodospirillales bacterium. Lineage (GTDB taxonomy): Bacteria > Pseudomonadota > Alphaproteobacteria > Rhodospirillales > Casp-alpha2 > JABMNT01. The sequence goes on from CALJEW010000006.1 coordinate 8,431, forward strand.
TGCAAATATTCTCTCGATTGATACCAGCAAAGCGGCAGCGCTTAAAGGTGTGAAAGCTGTTTTGACCAGCGCTGAGATTCCAGATCATCCGCTGTCCAAGCCCCCATACGCGCCAATTATCAACGACATGCATGATATTTCACGCAACGTTATGGCGCGAGATAAAGTGTTTTATGATGGCCATGCCGTGGCTGCTGTAGCTGCAACGTCAGAACGGATAGCCAAGGCTGCACTTGAACTTATTGAGGTAAAATATGAAGTTCTACCTCATGTATTAGATCCCATCGATGCGGCTCAGCCGGATGCGCCCATTTTGCATGAAGATCAGTTTACCTTTTTGGGTGATAAAACTTCAGAAATGCCGTCAAACCTGTTCCGCTCTAGCGTTGGTGAACGCGGTGATTTGGATCAAGGATTTGGGGAAGCGGATGTTATTCTTGAACGTGATTTTTCATCTGAACCTGTTCACCAAGGATACATTGAACCCTTGGCCTGTGTTGCATCAACGTCTGAAGATGGATGTGTAGAGCTATGGACAACGACGCAGGGCCATTTTGTTATCCGTGCTCTATGTTCCAGTCTTTTAAATATTGAGTTGGCCAAAGTTCGGGTGACAGCATCTGAAATTGGTGGCGGTTTTGGTGGTAAAAACACCGTATATGGCGAACCAGTCGCTATTCGTTTATCGCAAATGACGGGGCGTCCTGTTCGAATGGTTATGAGCCGAACAGAAGTTTTCCGCGCCAGTGGACCAACTGTTGGCAGTCGGACTCATATTAAAATGGGTATTAAAAAGGACGGTACAATCACCGCAGCAGAAGTTGAAACTTGGTATCAAGCGGGTGCCTTTAAAGGGGCCCCCACTGGGCGCGCTGTAGAGACTTATTTCTCGTCTTACACAATTCCAAACTTGAAGGCGACGGTACATGATGTGTGCGTGAACCGTCCAAAAGTTGCTGCATACCGGGCTCCAGGTGCGCCGATGGCTGCTTTTGCCGCAGAAGGTATTATCAATGAGCTTGCAAACCGCATTGGTATGGACCCCATTGATATTCGCTTGAAGAACGCAGTAACCGAAGGTGATCAAAGTTTAGGAGGTAGCGTTTATGGAAGTATTGGTTTGATTGAAGTTCTTAATCAGACAAAAAATCATCCCCATTATTCAGCTCCATTAGGCCCGAACCAAGGGCGCGGATTGGCTTTGGGTTACTGGATGCATGGTGGGGGGTTAAGTTCTGTTTCTGCACATCTTTTGGACGATGGTTCTGTCACCGTTGCAACGGGTAACCCTGATATCGGTGGCTCGCGCTCATCTATGCGGGTAATGGCAGCTGAAGAATTAGGTATCGATATTGAACTGATTAAACCGATTGTCGCTGATACCGGATCCATGGGCTATAGCCATTTGACCGCAGGCAGCCGGACAACTTTTGCGACCGGTTGGGCCGTGATAAATTCAGTCCGTGAAATTATCGAGAAGCTTTGTATTTTGGCCGCAAAAAAATGGGATATTGATGTTAAAGATGTCAGTTGGGAAGCAGGGCATGCCGTCTCAACCAAATCGGGTGACATTATCAAGCCCTTATCCTTAAAAGAGCTAGCTAGTATGGCAACCAAAATGGGTGGCGCAATTGCCGGACATTCAGAGATTAACGCTGGCGGAACGGGAGCTGCGTTCTGTCTTCAATTAGTTGATGTTGAAGTGGACCCTGAAACGGGTAGCGTCACCCCACTGCGCCACACTGTAATTCAAGACGTTGGCCGAGCCATCTCGCCTGACTATGTCGAAGGACAAATGCAGGGAGGAGCTGTTCAAGGGATAGGCTGGGCGTTGAACGAAGAATATGTGTATGACGATCAAGCGCGATTGCAAAACACGGGGTTCTTAGATTATCGCATGCCCGTCGCATCGGACGTTCCAATGATCGATACGGTTATCGTTGAAGTTCCTAACCCGAACCATCCTTATGGCGTTCGAGGCGTCGGCGAGCCAACGCTTGTTTCAGCTCCTGCTGCTGTTGCTAATGCGGTTGAAAACGCCATTGGCAAGCCAATGAGTTCTCTTCCGCTTTCACCACCAAAAGTGTTGAAAGCTTTTGAACAGCTTCAAATAGCAGCTGAATAAAGCCTGCTAATCAAAAAAAGAAA
>CALJEW010000007.1 GCA_938074585.1 uncultured Rhodospirillales bacterium
TTACAGGCCAGGACATTGATACCTGATGGCTCACCTGTGCTCGCCATTGGCCCAACGGCAAATTGGGCCGCGAAAACGTGGCGAGTTGATTATTTTGCAGAATTGACCGAACGCTTTTCACAGCCTGGCGGGTTGATGCCGGATTGCCGGATTGCTTTATTTGGGCGTGATGATGAACGGCCAGACGCCATACGTTTAATTGAAGCAATCCCTTGGGAGCGCCGGATTGATTTAATCGGTCGACTTAGTTTAGCTCAAGTTTATGCCTGTTTGCAGCGCTGTTCGTTTTATGTGGGCAATGATTCTGGCTTGATGCATTTAGCCGCTGCGGCCGGAGTGCCAACACTTGGGTTGTTTGGCCCCAGTGAAGAACTGTTGTATGGTCCGTGGGGAGCGCATTGCGCCAGCATCCGAACACCCGAAGGCTTTAATGAAATTCACCCCGAAGGCTTTGATCATAAATCATCAGGATCATTGATGGATAATTTGACCGTTGACCATGTTGAAGACGCAGCCCGTGATTTGTGGCAAAAAATCCAAGGTACCGCGGCATGAGTGATATTAGCCTTAAATTAACCGTTGTGATTAGCGTACATAATGAACAGGACCAGTTGGCAGACTGTCTGAAAACCTTGTCTTTTGCAGATGAGATTGTTGTGGTGCTTGATAAATGCACCGATAACTCAGGTGATATTGCACGTGAGTTTACAGACCAGATTGTTGATGGGGCTTGGGACAAAGAGGGCGAGCGCCGAAATACGGCGATTGCTGCATGTCATGGTCAGTGGATATTTGAGATTGACGCGGATGAACGTGTGCCTGATGAATTAGCTCAGGAAATTTTAAAAACGATTGAGACGACACAACATGATTGGCATGAAATACTGGTCGATAATTACGTCGGATCTCGCCTTGTTCGTTGGGGCTGGGGGGCGTCGTTTGGCAAGGCGGCATACCCCGGATTGTTTAAAAAAGGTGTCAAAGTGTGGGGAAATCAGCGGGTCCACCCCAGTTTGAAATGGTTTGGCAAAAAAGGCCCAATGTTGAAAAGCCGCTTAATTCATTATGTGGACCGCAATATTTCCGACATGTTACGCAGGCTTGATAATTATTCAACAGCGCGGGCTAAAGATATCCGCGAGCAGGGTGTTAAAGATTCGACGGCAAATAACATCCGCCGCATGTTTTCACGATTTTTCAAATGTTACGTATCGCGGAAAGGTTATCGTGAAGGGGGGTACGGTTTGATTGTTGCTATTTGCGCTGGCCTGTTTCCGTTGATGTCCCACTTAAAAGCGACCTTGGAAGACGAATAATGGCACGCATACTCTTAGCCGATGATGGCATTGAATTCGATGGTCAAACGCCTGAGCAGCGCCCGCTGGGTGGGGTTGAATCCTCAATCGTTAATCTGACGCAAGAATTAGCAAAGCGGGGACATACGGTCTTTGTTCGCAATAACTGCAAAGCATCGCTTACTTACAAGGGCGTCGATTGGCACCCGATTGAAGAGGGCGCATGGCCTGAAAACATCGATCTGTATATTGCCAATCGGGGCGATAAATTGATTGAGCGGATGCCGTCTGCAAAACGCACGGTATTTTGGATTCACAACCCGGCTGCTTATATCAAAAAGTGGCGTTACTTATCTAAGCTATGGCGGGTTAAACCGGCTATTGTCTATATTGGCGATTACCATGCAACAACGTACCCTGCTTGGATGCCGGGTGGAGAGCGGGTGGTTATTCCGTATGGAATGCCAGATGATTTTTGCCATGCAGAACCTTTGAAAACAGCCCCAGCACCGCGCGCGATTTTTACATCGAACCCTCTCAGGTCATTGGATTGGCTGCTGGACTTATGGGCCAACAAAATCGAGCCGCAAGTGCCGGGGGCTGAGTTTCATTTATTCACGGGTGCGGCAACCTATGGCTCTGTAGGGGATAAAAAAGCTGAAGCCATGGCCGCCGTTATCAAGCAAGCGGAAAGCTTAGAAGGGCAGGGCATTAAGGTTCGGGGGCCTGTTTCTAAATACGTCTTAATTGAAGAGTTTAAAAACGCCAGGTGTATGCTCTATCGGGGAGATATAAACGAGACGTTTTGTTTGGCCGTTGGTGAAGCGCAGGCGTCTGGTGTGCCAACGGTTGTCCGCGACTTAGGTTCCGTGGTGGAACGGGTTAAAGATGGCAAAACCGGGTTTGTTGCGAAATCGGATCAGGCCTTTGTTGATAACGCCTTAGCCTTATTGCGTGATGAAGCGTTGTGGAAATCACAACATGACGCAGCCTTAGACTTACAACGTAGTTGGTTATGGCCCGATGCGGCTAAACGTTTTGAACAATTGATTGAGACATAAATTAAATAATGAAAATTTTACAAATCATGGCTGGTGCGGATGCGGGCGGCGCTGAATTATTTTTCGAGCGTTTGTGCGTTGCCATGAACAAACAAAACTCAATCGAACAGCGCGTTCTTATTCGCAATAATCCCAACCGGAAAAGCCGACTAGAGGCGGGGGGCGTAGAGCCCACTGAGTTGAAATTTGGCGGTAAACTGGATTGGCAAACATCGCGTGCAATCAAACGTGAAATTGACTCTTTTAAACCCGATATCGTTCTGACGTGGATGAACAGGGCAACGGATAAGTGCCCAGCCCCAAAAGACGGGAATTTTATTCATGTTGCTCGGTTGGGCGGCTATTATGATTTGAAATATTATAAAACCTGCGATCATTTGGTTGCGAACACTGAAGACCTTATCGATTATTTGATTAAGGAAAAATGGACTGCTGATAAGGCCCATTATTTACCGAATTTTGTTGCTGAAGACATCGCTAAGCCGCTTGATAGGAAGGCGTACTTTACGCCCGAAACGGCACCGCTGATTTTGGCCATGGGACGCTTGCATGAAAACAAAGCCTTTGATGTTCTATTACAAGCCATGGCGCGAGTTCCCGATGCGTATTTGTGGATTGCTGGTGATGGTCCGCTGCGCGATGAATTAGATAAGGTTGCTGAAAAAGCTGGCGTTAAACCGCGCGTTCGGTTTTTAGGCTGGCGCGATGATGCGGCCGCCTTATTAAGCACGGCCGATCTGTTTGTTTGCCCCTCCCGGCACGAGCCGCTTGGAAATGTTGTGATTGAGGCATGGGCGCATAATATGCCGATTGTTGCGGCTGATAGCTATGGGCCCGGAACGCTGATCACGCATTTGGAAACGGGCGTATTGGTCCCTATTGATGATTCTGCTACATTGGCGCGGGGGATAAAAAATGTTTTGAATGACCCTGAACTTGCGCGCTCGATGGTGGAAAAAGGGCGCGCCGAATATGAAGCCAATTTCACCGAAGACATTGTTGTAAATCAGTACCTAGAATTTTTTGAAAAAGTCACAGCACCATGTGCGGCATCGCCGGTATAATGACCAAAAACGGTTCGCGCCCAGCGGACCGAATTATAGATGATTTTGCTAAAGCTCTTAAGCATCGGGGGCCTGATGGCGTTGGGCGTTATTTGTTAAACGATACAGCGTTTGTGCAAACCCGCTTGGCAATTATTGATTTGAACACAGGTGATCAGCCGTTTTTTCTTGAATCAGAACCCGATCAAGCGCCCTTGGCCCTGATTGCAAATGGTGAAATATATAACTACTTAGAACTCAAACAGCAACTTGATGGCTTCTCATTTAAATCGCAATCCGATTGTGAAGTACCGTTGTTTCTATACCAAAAATATGGAATT
>CALJEW010000008.1 GCA_938074585.1 uncultured Rhodospirillales bacterium
CGGGCGGCGAACCATAGAAGATTGTATTGAAAATTAAAAAGGCATGAACAACAGAATGACAAATGATCAGCTTACCATTGCTAACTTAACTAAAACAACGGCAGCAGCCCTAATTACAGCTGAAGACTTTTTAGCAAATACCCGCCATGCCGTATCTGAACTGGTGCTTGTTGACGGCCGCCCGAGCGCTGAGTTGCTTGAGCAGCATCAGTTCGCAGCACATGGTTTTTCATGGATTACAACCTACGTCGAAGGGCTTCGGCAAATGCAGGGTTGGGCAGATCGTTTAGATGCTGTCGGCAAATTTGGTGAGCTTGAACATTTGATATTACAAGCCGCCTTTGGTGAGTATCTTAAGCAACTGGTTGGCGGCATTGCCATAAGCCAAGTCGAAATTGTTCGCCCCAGTGATTTGGGCGTCACAGATGAAGCTATTTCGGCCTTTCATACAGATGCAACGAAACTACTGATGGCAAAAGGAAACACCGATGCCGTTCGCATCAAGATTTCTAAATTAATTGAGCACGGGAACTTCGGCAACCTAGGTCTCGACGATGAAATGCTCGAAATGGTGCGCGATCAGTTCCACCGCTTTACCGAAGAACAAGTCAGCCCCTATGCCCATGAATGGCATTTAAAAGACGAGTTGATCCCCATGAGCGTTATTGATCAAATGTGTGACATGGGCGTATTTGGATTAACAATTCCGGAAGAGGATGGTGGACTTGGCATGGGTAAAATGGCCATGTGCGTTGTCACTGAAGAATTATCGCGCGGCTACATTGGCGTTGGCTCTTTAAGCACGCGCTCTGAAATTGCTGGCGAACTTGTTCGTTCTTGCGGTACGGAAGATCAAAAGAAAAAGTATTTATTAAAAATTGCTTCTGGTGAAATTTTGCCGACTGCTGTGTTCACAGAACCTAATACCGGATCCGACTTAGCATCATTAAAAACCCGCGCCACTTTGAATGGAGAAACATACAAAATCACTGGCAACAAAACGTGGATCACGCACGCATCCCGAACTGACATGATGACCATGTTGGTTCGCACAAATCCAGATGAAGCCGGATACAAAGGTTTGTCGATGTTGTTGGTAGATAAACCACGCGGCACGGAAGAAGACCCGTTCCCCAAAGACGGAATGACCGGCGGCGAAATTCAGGTTTTAGGTTATCGTGGTATGAAAGAATACGAACTTGCGTTCGATGCGGTGGAAGTTTCAGCCGAACAATTGCTGGGCGGCGTTGGTGGACAAGGCTTCAAACAATTAATGATGACCTTCGAAAGTGCGCGCATTCAAACTGCAGCTAGGGCCATAGGAGTTGCACAAAACGCGATGGAATTGGGGCTTAAATATGCAACTGAACGACAGCAATTTAAAAAGCCGATTTATTCCTTTCCCCGCGTTGCCGGGAAGATCGCATGGATGGCGGTCGAGACGATGATCGCGCGCCAGCTCACCTATTTTGCAGCGCGCGAAAAAGATTCAGAACGCCGCTGCGATATTGAAGCCGGCATGGCGAAGCTCCTTGCGGCTCGGGTTTCGTGGTCAAATGCCGACAACGCATTGCAAGTCCACGGCGGCAACGGCTACGCGCTTGAATACCCCATTAGTCGTGTATTGTGTGATGCTAGAATTTTAAATATTTTCGAAGGTGCTGCAGAGATCCAAGCCCACGTTATTGCGCGCGGATTACTCAGCAATCTTAATTAGGCCAAAATACAGGTGGTCTTAGGTTAGTCTCTCGTTTCCTAAGTTCACATACCAAGTGTATAATTTCTGGTTGGTGCTATGGGCTTGGCGAAGACCTGACCGGTGAAAATAGTCGAGTGCTTTACGTGGTCGGTTATTGTATAAACCTTCTACGCGCAGCACGTCTGCTTCAGTCAACTTGGTGACACCCATGCCTTTGGAAAAACACTGTAGCACCAACCCGTTGACATTCTCGTTTAAGCCGCGTTCCTAACTGTGATAGAGCGTACAAAAATAAAAAACTTAACCTATTTGTTCGCTTACTTCCTCATAGCCAGCAAACTCTTCTCCATTATCTGAAGTCAGAGTGAGAGTATATTTTTTGTGTGGTGTTAGCCATCTTATTATACCTTCTTTTATGGCTTCTGCGGTTAGTCCATCCAGTAACACTAGCATGGCGAGCTTCGTATTCCGCTCCACCATTCCGGTTATGGCGCATCTGTGTTTCGCGCCAATAATACTATCAAGCACCCAATCACCAAGACGTAATTTTGCATCGAAAATCGAGGGTTCGTGCGCAATGTCAATGCGACTTGCGATCAAGCCACAACGTTGTCGTCGAATTATTTTATAACGCCTATTGCACTTATTCGAAAAATGTTCAATATATTTTATTCATGATTGTTCCCATAACTTAAATAATAAAGTTTAATTGAACACATTGAGTTTTTATGGCAATCCGTTCCGCAACCTTGGCAAGCACAAAGCGGCTGTAAGCACAACGCTGGCATGGCGGCAGAAATATTAAGACGAGCTAACATCGGCGCACATATTTCACAAATTTATGCCAACCAAACTGATTTTTGATGACAAAACTAAAGACTACAACCAAACTCAAATCTATGAAATCCTAGCCGATATCGGAGCAAAATACGGCTATGACGCAAAGGCCTTAGGTGATTTATTAAGTCTCAAAAACGTAAAAGGCAACGGTGGGTTAGGCGACATCACCCAACATTTAAAATGGACCGCTAAATATCACAGAACCCACAGGGTCCACACCACCCCCACTGTATTCATTTATGAGATTGAAGCTGATGATGTGTCATCTCGGTGGAAGGTCGAGGTGGAAGGTGAAGTTGAAGCCTATGCTCAAATAAAAGCAAACTGACTTTATCGCTTTCTTCTTGATAGAAGAAAGAAAATGTGATGAGTCCTAAACAGACGCTAATTCATCAGCGATCTTTTGGGCCGCTTTAACAGGGTCATCGGCATCTGTGATTGGGCGGCCAATTACCAGATAGTCGGCCCCTAATTTTACTGCATCTGAAGGTGTAGTGATGCGCTTTTGATCTTGAGCCACGGACCATGCCGGGCGAATACCAGGGACTATTAACTTGAAATCTT
>CALJEW010000009.1 GCA_938074585.1 uncultured Rhodospirillales bacterium
CTGGGGCGCATTGCAGGGTGTTCAGCAGCGGAGCTTTGCTCTGATTAAGGCTGCCTGAGCCTAGCCGTGATATCAATTCCTCAAGGATATTCCATCACTATTGAATATATGCAACAACTTCGCATTGATGTTGGATTAAAATTTATCTCTGGCTTTCTTGTCTGAAGTACTGGGTAGGCTTGCAATAAATGAATGCACATCATCTGTTCTTATATGTCATTACGCAATATGTTTGTTCCAGAAATTTAGAGACCAATTTAATACCTCATGTTTGAAGTGAATTGGTTTTTTTTAGAAAGTAAAATAAAGAATTTGATTTACGACGGTATTAGCGTGTTTGGGGACATTTTTGAGAAGACAGCGGGCTTTGATTTGTATAGACAAACTTGTTGAATTCTCAATGATAATGAATTGGTATTAAATTTTGAATGAACTATCAGTATTATGTTTAGGCCTTCGAGCATGAAAAGGATCATTCTGTGAGTTTGCGAACTGAATTTGGCCCTTCTTTTTAGGTGTAGATGGCGGTGGTACAAGTTGCCGTGCCCGTCTGTGCGATATGGCGGGGGTCGAGTTGGGTGTTGGTGTTGCGGGAAGCGCTAACACCACTTTGGGCGTCGATGCTGCATTTCATGAAATAGTCAAGGTAACAAAAATAGCTGTTCTTGATGCGGGGCTCACTGATCAATGTTTTGGCCGCATTTATGCCGGATTAGGTCTTGCCGGTTTATCCTTGCGCCGTGATTATGAAGCCGTCAATTCATATCATCACCCATTTGCAGAACTTTCAGCTGAAACTGATGCTTATATAGCCTGTCTAGGTGCGCATCAGGGGCAAGATGGGGGAGTTCTAATTATTGGCACCGGTAGCTGTCGATTACTAATAATGGGTAATCGTTCTGTTACCGTTGGAGGGTGGGGCTATTTGATGTCAGATCTTGGCAGTGGCGCGCAATTAGGTCGCTCTGCATTGCGTGGTGCTCTAGAAGAGTATGATGCGTTGTTACCCAGATCAGGTTTAGGTACTGCGCTTATGGCGCATTTTAATGAAAATCCAGAATCACTGGTTACTTGGTCTGAAACAGTAACACCAAAATCCTACGGGAGTTTTGTACCTGAAATTATTGGCCATGCAATTAATAAAGATGAAGCAGCTATCGCCCTTGTAAATTCAACAGCTAATAACAAAGAACGAATGATTTTGATGCTTGTTTCAAAAGGAGCTGCGAAAATTGCTCTAATTGGTGGCCTTGCTGAGCCGATTTTGCCGTGACTTTTAGAAACAGTTTTGGGTTATTTGACGAAAGCTAAAGGTGACCCATTGGATGGTGCTTTGATGTTAGCTCGACGGAAATACAAGCTGGTGGTGAACGATGGTTGAACCGCAATCGTTTGTCGAAGGTTTGCGTTCTGAATTAGAGGGTGATAGTGCTCACCCATATATCATCGACTGATAAAGGGTTTTTACCGCGCTATGGGTGAGGGTACTTTGGGAATTGACGTTGCGTTACCGAGTGAGCGTGATTCAAAAACGTCTTTAGGTGTCTCCTGGATTACAGTTTGAGGGGCAGTACGGGGGCTAGTCGAAGAAGGGTTTTTGAGCCAACGACAAGGAGTAGGTACATTTGTTTCGTCGCGGGTTGAGCAGCCGTTAACGGAGCTGATGGGTTATAGGGAAGATATGACGGCTTGGGGTATGGCCCCAGATGTTTATTGCGAGCATAATCGTCCCGTTGTTCAGAACATCAATTTAATGAGTGCACCCATTACCATGGTCCAGTCCTTTTATCTTTTTGCCAACTCGCTCTCTCTCGCAAGAGGGATGAACCCCGATGCTCTTGAGCATCTTCGTAAAGTGGTGGAAAAAACATGATGGAAGCTTTAAGCGGTGGGCAAATATTTGATGGGCAATCAATCATCAACGATTGTGCGGTCCTTATTGAAGACGACAAAATTGTTTCTGTCATTCCAATCAGTGAAATTCCTCAAGCTGCCAAGGTTAATGATCTTGAAGGAAGCCTGCTTGCTCCTGGATTTATTGATATACAAGTTAATGGTGGCGGTGGTGTGATGCTGAACGACAAACCTGATGTCGATACATTGAAGACAATCGCTGAAAGCCATCGCCAGTTTGGCACAACGGCCATGCTCCCCACATTGATAAGTGATGATTTTTTGACTATGCGCGCCACGGCAGATGTAATTTCAAAGGCTAGGCAACAAAAAATACCGGGTATTATTGGTGTGCATTTTGAAGGGCCATATCTGAACATCAAACGAAAAGGGGTCCACGATCCCCTAAAAATCCGCCCCTTTGAAGATCAAGCTAAGGCACTTTATTGTGAACCTGATCTGGGAGTGGTAATTGCAACTCTTGCTCCTGAAAACTGCCCAGAAGGTTTGATACGGGAATTATCAGAATCAGGTGTTCGTGTTTTTGCAGGGCATACCGCAGCAAATTATAAAGAAATAAAACACGCAATTACAGAAGGGCTGATTGGTTTTACGCATCTTTTTAATGCAATGACACCAATGGAAAGCCGTGCCCCCGGTGTTGTTGGTGCTGCGCTTGAAGATGATGAAACGTGGTGTGGCCTTATCGTTGATGGAATACACGTCCATCCCGCCACCTTAAAAGTTGCCATTAATGCCAAACAAGCGGGGAAGATGGTGCTCGTTACAGATGCCATGCCGACGGTCGGAGCAGTAGAACAAACGTTCACCATTCGGGGTGAAACAATAACCGCCATTGATGGCGTTTGTGCGACAGCTGATGGCACTCTGTCTGGGTCTGATTTGAATATGGCTTCTGCGGTTCGAAATACGGTCGAGCTTTTGGAGCAGCCCATTGAAGAAGCCTTACGGATGGCATCCTTATATCCGGCAGAACTGTTAGGGCTGTCAGGCACCGTGGGACAGATCAAAACTGGTTTTCAGGTAGATCTTGTTTTGTTGGATAACGCGCTGCGTGTGAAAAGAACTTGGATCGCAGGTCAGGTTCAGTTTCATTAAAATATATATTGGAGAGGTACATATGACTTAAAAGGTACGCGTTATTGTTGTTGGTCTATACCGTAAAAGTGGGTATTGATAAGGAGGTGGATAACGTGCTGGTTTTGTCGATTTTTAATAGCTCTACCCCGTATTGAGTGATTATGCTTGTTTGTATGGTCGCTATTCTTGTCTTCCCACAAATAGCAACGTTTGTTAAAAATGCTTTGTTCTAAAGCGTGCTTCTAACTGTCATTAATCGTACCTGTTTCAATCCATAAAAATAAATCGTTACGTGCTATAAAATGTACGCAACGAGGCACATCATGAATAAATGTCCAGTTTGCAACATAAGAAACTTTTAAATAGAATAAAGTAAGCAACTTTAATATAGTTAAATTAAACGATTACAATAAGATAAACGTGGGGGCTACAATGGAGTCAAAATTATTTAGTGGGAAAAAAGTGGTTGTTACCGGTGGGTCTAAAGGCATTGGTTATGCAATCGCTCAACGCTTCGCGAGTGAAGGTGCTCGAGTACATTTGTTAGCTTCTAATACGGAACGACTAGAGAATGCGGTGAAAGCTATTAATGCTGAAACAGGTCAAAAAGCCGGTTTTTGTGCTCAAGACTTGAGAACAATAGAAGGATGTGAAGCAGCATATATTTCGACTTTGAAAGATATGGGCGGTGCCGATATTCTGATTAATTCAGCAGGGGCGACGAAGGGTGGAAGATTTCTTGAGCAGCCAGATTCTGAAATGCTTGATGGTTTTGATTTGAAATTCCATGGCGCAGTCCGCTTATGTCGATTGTTTTGGCCTGCGTTAACGATGGCAAAAGGAACTGTTATAAATATAGCTGGCGGCTTTGCCCGTACACCAGACCCCGATTACATGGTGGGAGGTGCTGTGAACGCGGCTCTGTCGAACTTTACAAAGGCACTTGCAGGCCAAGGGTTGCGGGATGACGTAAACGTCAACTGGATACACCCCGGTTTAACTGTTACGGATCGCATGGACGAGATCTTGGATCGCCGTGCTGAAATGGAAGGCAGAACCCGGGAAGAAGTTGAAAGTGAAGCGATTTCGAATGAGGGATTAAGACAGCTTGGTACCCCAGAAGGTGTCGCAGCTCTCGTCGTATTTTTATGTGGCCCCGATGCACGCCATATTCATGGCGCAGGCATAACTATCGATGGTGGTGGTTCGAAAGGCTATTCTTAAGACATTAAATGAACGCACTTAATTTGATTTACCAGACTGTAGTTTATGCTGGTTTGTAGACATATTCTGGTGTGTAAAATACAGGAAATATAAAGTGGCTCCCGTTCGTCTTGTGATTATTTGTGCAGGATCAATTGGTTCTAGGCATGTTGACTTTATGTAGGGTGAGCTTGAATGTCAGTTTTTTGCGTTTGCGGACCCGTATCCATCACCGAGCTACCTGCAAAAATCAAAATCCCTTTTTATGCAAACTATGATGAAATGTTGGAGGTTGAAAAACCGGACAGTGTTTTAGCGGCAACTTCCAACCAGATGCATACGCCTGCTAGTATAGCTTGTGGAGATTTGGGGACCCATATTTTAATGGAAAGCCCATATTTGAAACTTTGGAAATGGGTAAGAATTTAGTTGATACTGTCAATCAAGCGGTTGCCCGTATGAGTGTCAGCCACCATCGGCGGTTTGAACCATTGGCAAAAGTCGGTAAACTTCAAAAGTGTTACATTATTAGTGATCGCAAGATGGTGTATGAAACCAAGAGATAACGTTAAATCATCGGGCCCACGGCTTATGAAAGTTGTTGGTTTGTTATGGTTCCAGTCGATACCGTGTCTTGGATTGTTCAGTTTTGTTTATAACGAAAGAATATTTTTGTGTTCTTGTTCGCAACACAATTGATAATTCGCCTCAACACATGAAGTGTCCGTATTCCAAGCGATTACCCAGTCTGCATGTTTTGCGGCTATTTTGCTATATTACCTGATATTTTAACCTAAACCCCAAACGGAAGACGGTCATATTGCTGAGATCATCAGCTCTATTAGGGCTTCTGTTTGTAACAATCTAGAACTACCGTAATTGTTGTTTGATTCGTAATAATCAAATTATTCCGTTTCAAAAGGTTGCCATTTTAATTTCTTGATACAGCATTTTTAATACTATCGATTATAGCCTTAAAAGAATGTTTACTGAATACCCGTGATTTTTGTTTTTGATCAATTGTTGCGTAGGCACACCGTTTCTAGCTTCTGGCTTGATGATTTTCCAAGCTCCAGGACTCGGTGCCAATTCAGGCTTAACTTATTAGCGCGTTAAGATTAGGTTGTTAGTGATCAGGCCTTCGTAAAGCCCTAAAGACATTAAATGTTCGTAACTTTCCTTACCCAAAATATTAATCTCCCAATAGACAGTGTTCTCATGATGAAATATATACCTCTCTGGATCATGGAACGAGGCAGTGTTTATTGAAAGCAAGGTGGAGACGGGTCAGGCTTTTCCTAAGCATTATCACTCTGGGTTTGTACCGGTATCTCGTTGAAAAAACCTTTTGATATACCCAAAAATTTTTGAGCACATAAAGCCCGCTTGCTAACCCTGCGATCACAAATTGCATGACAATGCTTGCCGTTCCAGAGTCAATGTAGGCGTACGCATTGCTTGGCAACAATATTAGAACAATTGCGGGTAGCTGACCCAATACATTAAAATCTCTTTCTTATTTATCAAAAGGGAAACAATTGTAGGAATATGCAAAGCCCTAGCTAAGATTTTTATTTATTGTTTGACTGTCAAAATGAATGAGTGTAATTAGTTATTGCGAATGATTATCATTTTCGTTTGCAATAACCTATAGTGTTATTTATTAATGTACTTAGAATCTATGATTAGGAAAATCTAAATGAAATCCGTTAAATTATCGCTTAAAATGACGACACAAGTTCTTAGTGGTGCAGTGATGGCCGTAACGTTATGGACCGGAGCCGCATCATCTGCGGATGAAGTTAATCTATATTCAGCGCGCCAGCCTTTTTTGATGGCTCCTTTGATTAAGGAGTTTACTGCCAAGTCAGGTATTAAAGTAAACATGGTGTATCTTAAAAAGGGAATGCTAGAGCGGTTAAAGGCCGAAGGCGCGAATAGCCCCGCAGATTTGATTCTGACCACTGACGTTGGAAATTTGAATAATCATTTAAATGCAGACGTTCTTCAGGCAACAAAATCATCGATCTTAGAGGCCAATATACCGGATCAATACCGCCACCCCGAAGGTAAATGGTACGGCTTAACAACACGAGCGCGTATCATTTTTGCACATAAAACACGGGTTAAGATTGGCGAAGTTACTTCATATGAAGACCTTGCCGCACCCCACATGAAGGGTCGAGTTTGCACGCGTTCAGGCAAAAACGTCTATAACGTATCTTTGTTGGCTTCTATTATCGAAGCTAAAGGCGAAGCTGCTGCAGAAGCATGGGCCAAAGGCCTAAAGGCTAATTTAGCCCGCAAACCTCAAGGCAATGACCGGGCACAAGTCAAAGCAGTGTTCAATGGTGAATGTGATGTTTCTCTGGGTAATACCTACTATATGGGTCTCATGGAAACCAATACCAAAAAACCAGAACAGAAAGACTGGGCAGCTTCTGTTAATGTTATCTTCCCTAATCAAAAAGACCGGGGCACCCATACCAATATTAGTGGCGCAGCGGTAACGAAAAGCGCAAAAAACAAAGCTAATGCAATCAAATTTATTGAATTTCTAACCAGCAACAAAGCTCAAAAAATCTACGCTGAAGATAACTTTGAATATCCAGTGAAAGCGGGTGTCGCGTTGCACCCTGTTGTTAGCGATTGGGGAACGTTTAAGGCGGATGACCTACACTTATCAAACGTTGCGAAGCAAAGAACCTTGGCGACAAAGATCATGGACCGGGTGCGGTACGACAACTAAGGTTGCTTTTGTTACTGTTTAAAAAATAGGATACATAAAGAAGTGAAGCTTCATTAATGACCGCAGCGCAAGCAAAAGGTAAAAGAGTAATCGGTGCAACGAAAGTTTCATTGTCGTGGTTGAGCGGCTGGACCATTGGTACCGTCTTCATTTCCATGCTAGCACTTATGCCAATTGCGGCGGTCATTTTTTTGAGCTTTACACCAACGGACGATATTTGGTCACATCTAACCGAAACTGTTCTGCCTCTATATGTCAGCACGACTTTGATGCTGATGGTTGGGGTTGGCTTTGGAACGTTGATTATCGGTGTCGGCACGGCTTGGTTGGTCAGTATGTTCCGGTTTCCGGGTAAACGCATTTTCGAGTGGGCTTTAATATTGCCAATGGCAATGCCTGCATATGTCATTGCTTATTTATATACGGATGTTTTGGAATATGCGGGTCCCGTACAAGGTTTATTGCGAGATTTGTTTGGCTGGACAACAAAGCGGGACTACTGGTTTCCTGAAATCCGTTCTTTAGGCGGCGCGATATCAATGATGACTTTAGTTCTTTATCCCTATGTCTATTTGTTGTCGCGGGCTGCTTTCATGGAGCAGTCGATCTGTGTGATTGACGCCAGCCGGGCACTTGGGCGTGGCCCCTACCAAAGCTTTTTTTTGGTTTCATTTCCTTTGGCCCGCCCAGCGATCATCATTGGGATTTCATTGGTTTTGATGGAAACGCTTAATGACTTTGGCACAGTAGATTTTTTTGCAGTCAGCACGTTTACGCTTGGTATTTATGATGTTTGGTTAAACATGAATAATATAGCCGGGGCTGCTCAGCTGGCGACAGTATTGCTCATTTTTGTAATGGTCTTGGTTTTTGCAGAACGCTACGCAAGGCGCAAAAAACGCTATTATGCTACAACAACAACATACAAAGCCTTGCCGGGATACTTGCTTGAAGGAAAAATGAAAGCTGTCGCCTTCGTGGCTTGCGCCTTACCCGTAATTTTTGGATTTCTTTTTCCTGCAGGTATTTTGGTTGGGTATTCGCTTATTCATTATGAAACGGCGATGAATTCTGAATTTCTTGGGAATGCTTTAAATAGCTTTATTTTATCGTCTGTCGCTGCGGTGCTTGCCGTTGCAATTGGGGTGTTCATGGCGTACGGGGTTCGGATTCGTAATGAACGGTTGTTGAAAGTTATGGCCCGTTTGGCCAGCTTGGGGTATGCGGTTCCTGGTTCTGTTTTGGCTGTTGGTGTTATGGTGACGCTTGGTGCTCTTGATAATGGCATAGACGGGTTTATGCTTGACTCGTTTGGTATTTCGACCGGGCTTTTGTTTAGTGGTACGATTGCTGCTGTGACGTTTGGATACTTAGTGCGCTTTCTAGCCTTGTCGTTTGGTAGCGTTGAAGCCAGCTTGGAAAAGGTCACGCCCCATATGGACGGAGCGTCTCGAAGCCTTGGGCACGGCGCATTCAGCACACTTCGAAAGGTGCATCTTCCGCTTATTCGGGGTAGTATCTTAACCGCATCAATGTTGGTTTTTGTTGATTGTATGAAAGAGCTGCCATTGACGGTTATATTACGCCCTTTTAACTTTAACACTCTGGCAACATTTGTTCATCAATACGCATCCGATGAACAACTGGGCGAGGCATCACTGGCTGCTTTATCCATCGTTGGGTTTGGCATTTTACCGGTGATTGTTCTGAGTTTGGCGATTAC
>CALJEW010000010.1 GCA_938074585.1 uncultured Rhodospirillales bacterium
GCTCTGGCTCTGGCTCTGGCTCTGGCTCTGGCTCTGGCTCTGGCTCTGGCTCTGGTTCTGGTTCTGGTTCTGGCTCGGGTTCTTGCTCTGGTGTCGTAAGTGGGGCATTGGTAATATCGGCGATATTTATAACATCAACCCAAATCGGTGTTTCCAAGTTTAAGGGTTTACTGCGCAAAAATGGAAGCCCAAAGTAGCTAACTGCAGCTAAGGCCACATGTAAAATAATTGACGTCAAAAAACCCCAGCGCATGGTAATTACTTCTGGCCTTTCTTTTTCGAAGGCTTCGGTTTGGGCTTTTTATTGCTATCGCCTTGCGTCGTAATCAATGCAACTTTTCTGTATCCAGCAGCATTGATTCGACCCATAACCCTCATCACTCGGCCATAATTAACGGCACGATCCCCCCGGACAAAAATTCTGGCGTCTGGGTTTTTACCAGTAATTGCGATCAAACGCGGAACCAACGTATCCATTTTTACTTCGGTATCTTGTATAAAAATATTACCGCCTGCGTCGACACTAACCGCTAATGGCTCGTCTTCACCGCTGATCACAGCCGCTTTGGTTTTCGGCAGATCAATTTGCACACCGACCGTTAGCAAAGGCGCGGTCACCATAAAGATCACCAACAAAACCAGCATCACATCAACAAAAGGTGTGACGTTAATTTCACTCATGGGCTTCGTCGTCCGACGACTACCGCTAGATTTACGGGCTTGAATAAAGTTAGCCACCTTATTTCTCGTCTTCCATTTCGCGGCTCAAAATAGCCCCAAATTCACCGGCAAAATTATCAAGCCTTCCGGCATACCGGTCTAAATCACGCGATAATTTATTGTAAGCAACAACAGCAGGAATCGCCGCTAATAGTCCCAAAGCCGTCGCAAACAAAGCTTCAGCAATACCAGGAGCAACAACAGCCAAGCTGGTGTTTTTTGACAAGGCAATCGATTGAAAGCTGTTCATAATACCCCAAACCGTTCCAAACAGGCCTATAAATGGGGCTGTTGATCCGGTTGTTGCTAAAAACGTCATGTAGCGCTCGACACGGTCCATTTCCCGCTGAACCGTTATATGCATCACCCGATCAATTCGCTCAGCCAAGCTAGCGGTCGCCCCGCCAATCCCAGGCTTAGACGGGGATCGGCGCCATTCGCGCATGGCCGCCACAAACACGGCAGACATAGGATCACGCGGTTCAGCCGATATCCGGTCATACAAGTCATCCAACGATTGACCCGACCAAAAGATTTTCTCGAACGCGTTGGAGCGCTTATTCAAACGACGCACAGCAATCCATTTTTCAAAAATAATTGCCCAGCACCAAATGGATGCCAGCAACAACAAAATGATGACCGATTTAACAATCAAGTCTGCGCGTTCAAACAATGCCAACATACCGAAATCCAAGGCCCCTGTGGATCCTGCTAACGTCATTACATCAACTGCTTGGTTCTCCATAATTTCGCGTCCCTATACGGTTTTTATTCTTTTAAGAATTTTCGTTCACTTTATTCGCTAATGCGTATCGCACATGTTTGGGAAGCGCCATGGGGCGCCCAATTTTGAAGTGTAAACACCCCAGTTCAACATCCATCTGCACCAATTCACAACCATCGCGAGTCACGATTTGGCGCAAGGCGATGGAGGCCCCACCCACTTTTTGTAACGTAGTGTCAATAATAACTTCATCATCCAAAACAGCAGGCTTTAGATACTCAGCATGGCAACGGCACACGACCAATCCAACACCAAATTCGTCCATCATTTGGCCACTTTCAATCCCAAGAGTTCTTAACAATTCCGTCCGTGCGCGTTCTGCATATTTCAAATAATTAGCGTAATAAACAATTCCAGCGCTATCCGTATCTTCATAATAAATGCGGATAGTCATTTGGTGAGAATTACTCATCCTCCACCCCCTCTTCATACAGGAATTCCATTTGTGGTAGCGCTTTTGGCAGTTTTAAACCCAAATGAGAATACGCTTGCGATGCCAGCATCCGGCCCCGGGGTGTGCGCATTAAAAAACCCTGCTGGATTAAAAAAGGCTCGATAACTTCTTCCAAAGTATCACGTTGTTCAGATAGAGCCGCTGCCATAGTATCAATGCCGACAGGGCCACCGCCATAATTATCGATAATGCAGCTCAAATACCGCCGATCCATGGCATCGAGGCCCCGCTTGTCGACTTCCAACCGGTTCAATGCCGTATCAGCCGCTTTTTTATCAACGCTTAAGGTTCCTTCAGAATCAGCAAAATCGCGAACCCGTCGCAACAACCGTCCCGCTACCCGTGGTGTTCCACGGGCCCGCATGGCAATTTCCATGGCCCCATCATCGGTTAAATCAAAGCCTAAAAGCTTGGCTCCACGCGAAACAATTAGAACCAGTTCATCAGGCTCGTAGAAAACCAACCGCATCGGGATGCCAAAACGGTCGCGTAAAGGCGTGGTTAGTAATCCGGCGCGGGTTGTTGCCCCAACCAAAGTAAACGGTGGCAAATCAATGCGAACAGATCGGGCAGCAGGACCTTCGCCGATAATCAAATCCAACTGCCGGTCTTCCATGGCAGGATATAAAATTTCTTCAACAACTGGGTTCAAGCGGTGAATTTCATCAATAAACAAAACATCGCGCGGCTGTAAATTAGTCAAAATAGCCGCCAAATCGCCAGCTTTTACAATAACCGGCCCTGAAGTAGCACGAAAACCAACGCCCAATTCATTGGCGACAATTTGCGCCAGCGTAGTTTTACCCAAACCCGGGGGGCCGTGAAATAAAACATGGTCCATTGCTTCATTGCGTTTTCGGGCAGCAGAAATAAAAACCTTCAGATTACCTCGAATTTGGCGTTGGCCAATAAAATCACCTAACTCGCGTGGCCGGGTTCCCACATCAACAAAGTCCCCAGCTAGGTCGCCATTTTGGATTTCAGGTGCGATCACTCGGTCTTGGTCAGTCATTTAAAAAGCTTTCCATAACTCATCGATCTGCGGGGGCCAGTTCGCGCAACCCCTTACTAATGAGATCTTGGACATCTGGATCGCCATTCATGTTCGCTGCAGCGCGCGATACGGCACCTAAAGCTTCGGATGGGCCGTAACCTAAATTAATCAAAGCCGAAGCCGCATCAGATAGATTAGAAGGGGCATTCCCCGAATCAGACGTGTTATTAGCAGAATTTGAACTTTGTTTGGTCGCAACTCCAAGGGCCAAATCACTGACTTTGTCCTTAAGTTCGCTCAAAATTCGAGTAGCCAATTTAGGGCCAACACCGGGTGCCCGCGTTATCAATGCTTTATCGGCGGCGGCAATCGTTTGTATTAATTCGTCTGCGCTTAAGACGCCCAAAATCGCTAAGCCGACTTTTGCGCCAACCCCTTGAACGCTGGTTAATATCCGGAACCAATTACGCTCCGTTTCATCGGCAAAGCCATACAAGTGTATATGATCTTCGCGAACATGCGTTTCGATTTCCAAACGGGCCGCTTTACCAACAACCATTTGAGATAACGTTTTGCCTGAACAAAACGCCATATACCCAACTCCGTTAACATCTAAAATCAACCAGCCATCGCCAATCAAATCGACAATCCCTTTGAGACGCGCAATCATTGAACGGCATCCATATGGGCTTGAAGACTGCGGCTTGGGCGCTGATGGGCATGGCAAACAGCAATCGCCAACGCATCCGCTGCATCCGCCGTTGCAATATTGCACCCCGGCAACAACGTTTTGACCATCATTTGAATTTGTTCTTTAGTTGCATGACCACTGCCTACTACTGTTTTTTTAATCAAATTCGGCGAATATTCTGACACAAGGATTCCAAGCCTGGCCGGAACAAGCAATGCAATGCCCCGGGCTTGGCCCAACTTCAAAGTCGAAGCCGGGTTTTTATTAACAAACGTTTCTTCAACAGCAGCTTCATCGGGCTGATACTGCTCAATCACTTCAAGCAACCCATCATGAATTTGGACCAAACGCTCCGCAAGTGAGCGCTTTGAGTCCGTTAAAACAACACCATCAGCGATGTGGACCAATCGGTTATCTTTAACACCAATAACACCCCAGCCTGTATTACGTAAACCTGGATCTATCCCAATCAGACGCATGCTTTAAAACCTTTGGTATTATTAAGCGCTTAGCCGTTCCATTATTTCATCATTGATTTCGAAGTTGGCAAAAACTTTCTGAACATCATCGCTGTCTTCAAGCATATCGATGAGTTTCAACAAGGTTTGAGCTTGCTGTTCATCCACTGCGATGGTGTTTTGAGGCTTCCATTCGAGTTCGGCTGATTCTGGAGCTCCAAATTTAGCTTCCAAAACATCGCGCACGGTTAAGAAGTCATCCGGCTCACAAAAAACATCATGCGATTCGTCAGAGCTTTCAACGTCTGAAGCGCCGGCTTCTAGCGCGGCTTCAAATACTTCGTCGGTTGACCCGACATCCGCGTTTAAAACAAAGGCACCGACACGGTCAAACATGAAACTAACAGAGCCCGTTTCACCTAAATTACCGCCGTGCTTGGTAAAGGCAGAGCGTACTTCAGACGCAGTTCGGTTGCGGTTATCTGTCAATGTTTCAACAATCACAGCAATCCCGCCCGTTCCATACCCTTCGTAACGCACTTCTTCGTAGTTTGTATCATCACCCGCACCTGTTGCTTTGGTGATGGCGCGTTGAATGTTATCGTTAGGCATATTTTGCGCTTTGCCCGCTTGAATGGCGGCACGCAAACGTGGGTTCATTTCTGGATCAGGACCGATCTTTGCAGCAACTAGAATTTCGCGTGCTATTTTTGCAAAAATTTTGGCACGCTTTTTATCCTGCGCACCTTTGCGGTGCATAATATTTTTAAATTTTGAATGGCCAGCCATTCCGTATCCCCTAAAATTTTAAATCAATAAATCGTTCATTATTTATACTTATTATGAATGAACAATATGGCAATAATTTGACTATAAGGTAAAGACACGGATAATAACGGCTATGAGTTTACAAAAAACTCAATGAAACATAGAGCTTTAAGGCGATATCCGAACAGCGCCCATAAGTTTAAGTTTCCAGCTAAAAAAGGGGTTATAGTTTATATTTGCGGGCGAGTCGCAATTAAGGACCCTCCAACACGGACCGGGGCTGCACTTTTCGCCCAGCCTGTTTGGTCATCCGTTTCAATTAGAAGGCCACACAAAGTTCCCTCCCCAGATGCAGGCTCGAGCCGAGCTTGGGGAAGCTTTGTTGTGAACCGCCCACAAGCCGCTTTTTTTTGCATGCCTATGACTGAATTATAATCGCCCGTCATGCCCAAGTCAGATTGATACGCTGTTCCGCCCGGTAAAATTCGGTAATCTGCCGTTGGCACATGGGTGTGTGTGCCAACAACGACACTAACCCGACTATCTAAAACATGACCAATGGCTTGTTTTTCACTAGACGCTTCGCCATGAAAATCGACCAAAATGGCAGAGACATCCTCACCTAAGGAAACTTTTGAAAGCACTTTCTCGATTGCAGCAAAGGGATCGTCCAGCGGGTCCATATACACGCGACCCATTGCATTGATCACCATCACTTTTTTACCACTGCGCGCTTCATATATTCCAAACCCGTTCCCCGGTGTGCCTTCAGGAAAATTGAGGGGACGTAATAGTTTCGGGTCACTATCAATGTAATTCATAATCGGGCGTTGATCCCAAATATGATTACCTGTGCTGATGACATCAGCGCCATTCTTATAGAGCGATGCGCAAATTTTATCTGTAATCCCAAACCCATGGGCAGCATTTTCGCCATTGACCACAACAAAATCGAGGTCGAGGTTTTCACGTAAACGGGGCAAATGCTTAGAGATAGCATCCCGTCCCGATTTACCCACCACATCACCAATCATCAGTATACGCATTTAAAATTTAGCTTTCGTAATTTGAATAATTTTCTTTTCTGTAACGATCCAATCCATCACCATATCAAAAGCATCGGGAGGGACCTGATCTATTTTCTGATCGTCATAGCCAATCCCAATGGCAATAACCGGCCTACCTTCCGTTTGATAAGCCCCTAAAGTACGATCATAAAAACCACCGCCCCAGCCTAAACGATACCCCCGACGATCATATGCCAATAAAGGAACAAGCAAGATATCAGGGATGATATCGGGCGCACCAGGAATGGGATGGAGGGTTTTTAAGGGGCCTCTTTCAAGCGGATCCCCATCGGTCCAAGCCCGAAATCCAAGCGGGCACTCCTTTTTAAGCACCACCGGTAAGCACGTTTGATATCCCGCGTCCGCTAAGGCATTTAAACTGGGCAGCGTCTCAATTTCATTCCCAATGGATAAGAAGCCTGACACCGTATGCACTTTAGTAAACGTTTTGACCAATTGAACAATATGCGCCGCCAAATGGTCGCCAGATTCTGATGATGCTTTCGAAACAATTTCGGTTCGCTTCTTTAGTGCGGCCCGCCGAAGAAGTCGTTTATTTTCAGCTAAGGACATAAAAAGCGCTTTACGTGGTGACTTTAGATTAGATATGAAAGTGAGCGACCCCACAAAACCGTTGGGTGAAAGATCTCTGTGGCCTGCAGTTGCAGGTGGGTACCGTAATATCAGACCCAAGAGACTGACAGGGACAGCTCCCTAAAGATGTGTATGGCCCCAGGACATGTTACCCTGACGCATTCCGCAGCAATCGCTCAATGCAAACTTAAGCTTCTTCAAAGGATTCAGCAATGCTTTCTATTCGTCCGGCTAAGCTGTCCATTTTTGTACTGAGCTTTCCTTCGGCAGATAACAAAGCTGAAGCCCCATCGTCAGCTTTGCGGGCAACTTCCAACTCGGCATAAGCATCGAACAATTCATCGGCAACCAACAACGAAACCATAACCAACAAACGGGCATCACCTATCTGACCAACAGCTGCAACCAACTCGCCTATCCGGTTATCGACGTAAGAGCCTAATTGGGATAAATGAGCTTCCTGACCATCATCGCAAGCGATTTGGTATTTGCGGCTATTTATTTCAACACTTACCTGTCCCATGGCCTACTCTCCAATTGCAATGCGTAAGCGTTCTATAGCGCCATCCAAGCGCGTTGAGACTTGTTCATTCACACGCTTTAACGCTGCATTTTCTTGGCGTAACTGTTTGATTTCTATCTTCAATTTGTCGATTTCCGTATTTTGTCTCGGCTTTGATTCACCAACCAGTTTTGCATTCAGCGCGCTTTCCAGCCGCACCACAGCTTCTTCAAGGCGTGCCCCAGCCCGAGTGACTTTCGATGGCTTTTGAATGGAAGCTTGGTTGGACAATGCCGTACCTCAATATAATTCGAATAATTTGTATGCATATATAATAGACGTTGTCACCCCTAATGGCTAACTAATCTCGTAAAAAATGGCTATAAGTCATTTAATAAATCAATAAAATTAAAAGAATATATGTTGGCGGATTTAGTTTTACTATTTCCATTTGAGATACTCATATTTACCTGCTTTTATCACATTAAATACTTGCTTACTTAAAATAATTGCTTACTTACTTTTTACTTATTTTGGAAGAGTTAAAATAATCCGACATAATTAATATACTTTAGCCTACCTTTATTTGTATTATCGCTCCAAACCATAACATTGGCATTGACGAAAGCCGGTAATCCTAAGATGTTTGCTGCATAATTTAGAGATTTATTTTGTTTTCGCGTAACCTTGCCTTGCTCAAGGTCATCCCTTTTTTTTATAAGGGGTAATTTAAAGACCACCGAAGGAAAAACTTATGACTTTACGTCTTGCTATTAATGGATTTGGCCGCATTGGGCGCCTCGTCATGCGCAGCATTATAGAAAGCGGCCGCACGGACGTTCGAATTGTTGGCATCAACGATTTGGGCTCAGCTGAAATCAACGGCCACTTATTGAAGTATGATTCTGTTCATGGTGTTTTGAACAAGGACGTAAAGGTTGATGGCGATACCATTGATGTTGGTTATGGCCCGATCAAAGTATCAGCTGAACGCGACCCAGCAAATCTTCCTTGGGGTGACATCGGTGTTGATATTGCAATGGAATGCACAGGCTTTTTCACGAAACGCGACGATGCAGCAAAGCACATTGCCGCAGGCGCTAAAAAAGTTCTAATTTCAGCACCCGGCAAAGAAGTTGATCAAACCATTGTTTACGGTGTGAATAGTGATTTGTTGACCGCAGAAGATACCGTTGTTTCTAACGCGTCGTGCACAACCAACTGCTTGGCTCCGGTTGCAGATGTCTTGAATAAAACAGTTGGCATTGAAAAAGGCTTCATGACAACAGTCCATTCTTACACTGGTGATCAGCGCCCGCTTGATGCTTTGCATAGCGACCCTCGCCGCGCCCGTGCAGCGGCATTGAACATCATCCCAACCTCAACCGGTGCAGCTGCTGCAGTTGGTTTGGTATTACCTGAATTGGTCGGCAAATTAGATGGCACTTCTGTTCGGGTTCCAACACCAAATGTTTCGTTGATTGATCTAACCTTCACATCAGGCCGCGACACAACGGTCGAAGAGATCAATTTAGCAATGAAAGAAGCATCAGAAGGCCGCTTAAATGGCGTTTTGAGCTATAACACATTACCACTGGTATCTACTGACTTTAACCACAATCCAGCAAGCTCATCCTTCGATGCCACACAAACGCAAGTCGTTGGCGGCAATTTTGTGCGTGTATTGAGTTGGTATGACAACGAATGGGGCTTCTCTAGCCGCATGCCAGATACGGCAGTTGCAATGATGAATGCGAGCTAACAAGACTAAGCCCATAAATTCTATTTTTTTATAAGCACCCCCACTTCAAGTATGACCTTCTTATAGGAGATTTTTGAAGGGGGACTTAATGATCAGGAACGATGTGGACGATTATCCGGTCTTTATAATCCACACTTTAGAACATGCTTTGTGCGTTGCCCATGCATCAGTGCAAACACAATTATCAGTTCAAATGTTCAGCCCAAGGGATGCGGCAAGCAGCTTGGGCCCAGACGTATTCGTCTCGATCCTTAATAAAGCAAGCGAATGCTACCCAGATGCAAACCTAATTGGTGTATTTGATTGTGCAGATACTGCGGGCAGTGCTTTGAGTGCTATCCGGCGCGGTGCGCGCCATATTTCGGTTCAATTAGAACACCCGGTTTATGAAAAAATTATCGACATTGCGACCCAATCGAATGTCAGTGTTAGAAATTATCCGAAAAATGCGATAGATTTAGTGAACACTGACACCCCGGACCAAACGGTCCTTAGCCATTTATTGGAATACGAACCCACATGACAGAACCCCCCAGCCGCCTGTATTTAATCACGCCACCAAAGATTGATCCCAACACCTTTCGCGAGGCCTTCAAAGCGGCCTTAGATGGCGGCGATATTGGAGCGGCTCAATTGCGTTTAAAAGACGTAGACGATGATGGAATCAAACGGGCATGTGAAGCTTTATTACCCATTGCAACGTCTTATGGCGTCACCTTTTTAATGAACGATCGTCCTGATTTGGCCCTTGAAATGGGATGTGATGGCGTTCACATTGGTCAGGACGACGGTACTTATAAACAGTCCCGTGAAATTGTTGGGCCAAATAGTATTATTGGTGTGACATGTCATGATTCACGTCATTTAAGCATGGAAGCGGCTGAAGAAGGGGCAGATTATGTTGCCTTTGGTGCATTTTTCCCAACAACAACAAAACAAGCCAAGTTCACAGCTGATCCAGAAATTATTGAATGGTGGCACGATATCATGTTGCCACCGTGTGTTGCTATTGGCGGAATTACTTTAGAAAACTGCCGTCCGTTAGCCCAAGCAGGTGCAGATATGCTTGCTGTTGTCTCTGGCGTTTGGGACCATCCGAAGGGCCCAACCGGGGCCGTTCAGGAGTTTAATAAAATCTTTGCTGACGTTGTCGGCACAAACGTTGCTAGTTCCTGATCAAACTGTTAAGTTACGTCGCCTTTTATAGGTCCTTATTTCGAAGTTAGGTTATTAAAATGAAAATTGATGGAAACTCGATCCGACCCGGCAATGTGTTAGAACACCAAGGTCGCCTTTGGCGCGCCATTAAAATTCAACACACACAGCCTGGTAAAGGCGGCGCGTATTTGCAGGTCGAACTTAAAGAGCTGCGCGATGGAACCAAATTGAATGAGCGCTTCCGTTCATCAGAAAAGGTAGAGCGCGTTAGTTTAGAGCAAAACCTTTATCAGTTTTTGTTCGAAGACGGTGGCCTATACACCTTCATGGACAATGTAACGTATGAGCAAATTCAAATGGGCGCTAGTGTCATTCGCGAAGAGCAAATTCCATATTTGCAAGATGGTACCGAAGTCACCGTAGAAAGCTACGAAGATGATCCTTTAGGGATCAAATTACCAGACAACATGGTTTTTGAAATCACTGAAGCTGACGCAGTTGTTAAAGGCCAAACGGCATCATCCTCATACAAGCCAGCAATGCTCTCAAATGGCATTAAAATTATGGTTCCGCCGCATATCGAAACCGGAACCCGGGTTGTTGTGAATACGGAAGAGGGCGTTTATGTCGAGCGCGCTAAAGATTAAAATTATAGAGATTTCAGCATTTTTCGCGATTTTCGGATCGCCGCAAACGCGCTAACTCATAAATATTGACGCAAAGCCATGTTAAAGAATGAAGCTATTTGCTTCGGATTTGCTCTAACCAATAGGAAAACTATTAAAATGGCGACAGGACGCAGTGCTTTAATTAATGTGATGGTGAATGCCGCGATCCGTGCGGGGCGTAGCCTTACGCGTTCTTTTGGCGAGATCGAAAAACTTCAGGTTTCGCTTAAAGGACCTGCAGACTATGTATCCGAAGCAGACCGCCGGTCTGAAGAGATGATATTTGAGGACCTTAAAAAAGCCCGCCCACAATATGGTTTTTTATTAGAAGAAGGCGGAGTTGTTGAAGGCAATGATAATTCCAACAAATGGATTGTTGACCCCCTAGATGGAACAACAAACTTTCTCCATGGCATTCCACATTTCTGCATATCAATCGGCTTAGAACGCGATCGGGATATATTTGCAGGTGTTATATATGATCCGATCAATGATCAGATGTTTTGGGCGGAACAAGGTAAGGGGGCTTTTTTAAATGAGCGCCGAATACGTGTTTCAACCCGCAAAAATCCAACAGAATGTTTATTTGCAACCGGTATTCCTTTTGCGGGTCTTGAAGGACACAAAGGGTTCCTAAAACAAATGGAAAATGTGATGGCAGAATCTTCCGGGGTTCGCCGTACGGGATCTGCAGCACTCGATATGGCATATGTGGCAGCGGGTCGGTACGATGGATTCTGGGAAAAAGGTATTAAACCTTGGGATATTGCTGCTGGTATCGTATTAATACGTGAAGCGGGTGGCATGGTAACCGATTACCAAGGTCAGAAGAGTATGCTAGCAAAAGGTGAAGTGATCGCTTCGAATATTGAGCTTCACAGGCCGTTTAAGAAACTTTTAGAAAAGCCTTCTTAAACCAGCAACACTTAGCCCCCGCATGGTAGTTTTATTAAAACTACTCAGTTAACTTGCAAATCTGTTGTACCCCGGCGCTTGGTTAGCTATGCTAATCTTGTTTGCCGGGTGCATAAAAATATAAAATTGACGCCCAAAACAATAACAAGATAATAATCTTCTAAGGGATGCTGAACCCGATGACGAAACAACAACTACTTTCTCGCCAATCTATGACCTTAATGCGTCTAAGTCTCTATCTTTTGGCGGCAGTGGCGCTGCTGGGAATTAGCCCCAGCTTTATTTCATATGCGAACGCTCAGAACGGAGCGGTTACAGTTGATTTGAGCGTCATTCAAGACGGTGGTCTTAGAGGGTTTTCTCACGCGTCACGTTCTGGGTTGTTGATTCCTCCTAAATCCAACCCAACATCCAAATTGCATGTGGCTCCACGAAATGCACCGAGACTTAAAGCCGTCACAGCCAAGCGAAATGTGACGCTTACCCAACCAAAGTCTTCGCAAACAAATCCCACTGAACAGCAACCAGTCAAAGCCCCAACACCGAAGTCAATGCCGCTTAAAAAGGTTGTAAAAGCAACGCCGACACCTTTACTAGCCTCAAAACCCGTTCCGACTAAACAAGCAGAGAAAACGGCAGCTCCAGCAACAAAAAAAGCAATGACACCGGCTCCGCCGCCGCCGCCGCCAAAAATAGCTGCAGTGCCAGAACCCGAATCATCGAAAGAACAAGCGAGCGCAAAAAGTCAATCCATTAAAATGGCACCGGGCCAATCGATACGCATTGTATTTGACGAAGCAACAACAAAGCTTCCCGATTCTATGAAAGATTACTTACGTAAACTGGCTGATCGCCTGCATGACAAAAAAGACCTTTCGTTGCGCTTAATGGCCTATGCCGACGCAGAAGGTTTATCAGCAAGCAAAGCCCGCCGGCTTTCTTTATCACGGGCGCTATCTGTTCGTTCATTTTTGATTGAAAGCGGTGTTAGAAGCACGCGCATTAGCGTCATGGCTTTAGGTAGAAAAACACCAGACAATCCAAAAAACCGCGTCGATATAAGCATAGTTAAGCGTTGATAGAGAATTGGACTTAGTATTGGGATGACACGCCCACATCACTATTTAGTAAGAATGCTCCTATTTTTAGGCGCCGTTGGTGGTGTCGGATTTATGCTGTTCATGTCGTTTCGGGATGCCTTCATGGCAAATCCCGCTTTAAACGGGTCGATTATCGGCGTTTTATTCATTGGTATTTTATATAATTTCTCACAAGTGATCCGGCTTTATCCGGAAGTCACATGGATAGAAAATTTTCGCGACAGTGTAACCAACTCAGAAGCCCGCGCCCGGCATGCTCAATCTGCTATGCCCAAGCTTTTGGCCCCCATGGCAGCAATGGTTGGCGACCGCGACCGTTTTGCCTTATCCACTGCCGCCATGCGCACATTATTAGATGGCATAGCTTCACGCCTTGATGAAAGCCGTGACACATCGCGCTACACGATTGGCTTACTAATTTTTCTAGGCCTTCTAGGAACCTTTTGGGGCTTGTTAGGCACCGTTAGCTCTATAAGCGACGTTATAGGCACTCTAAGTGTTAATGGTGGTGCAGCAGGCGCAATCTTCGCTGAATTAAAACGTGGCCTACAGGCCCCCATGGAAGGAATGGGAACGGCTTTTTCATCCTCCTTGTTTGGTCTTGCGGGATCTTTAGTTCTAGGATTTCTCGATTTGCAGGCCAGCCAGGCACAAAATCGGTTTTACAACGATCTTGAAGAATGGTTATCAACAGTAACTCGGCTTTCATCAGGCGCAATTGGCAACGATGGAGATCAGTCAGTTACAACTTATGTGCAAGCGCTGTTGGAACAAACAGCTGAAAGCCTTGAGAACTTGCAACGCACCTTAACACGCGGAGAAGAAAGCCGGATGATGGTTGATGGTCACCTGATCAATGTTGGTGATAAGCTAGAAATATTGACCGACCATATGCGCACTCAGCAGTCCTTAATGCGAAGCCTTGCGGAAACGCAGGTTGAGTTGAAACCCATACTAGCACAATTAGCTTCTGGATTTAATGATGCAGGCGGACTTGATGATGCCAGCCGTATTCATCTTAGAAACTTAGATGTATACGTAACCCGCCTTGCTGAAGAGCTTAAAACGGGGCGCGAAGATACAACTCAACAAATCCGAAGTGAAATCAAACTTCTTGCCAGACTGATCGCCGCCTCTTCCGGCGACGGCCAAAACTCTTAACGCCGGATAGGAAGTCCAATGGCTGGTCTTTCCCGACGCTCAGGCTCAGACCGTAACACAAACATATGGCCCGGCTTTGTTGATGTATTAGCAACATTGCTGATGGTAATGATGTTTTTGCTGCTGATCTTCGTGCTGGCCCAATTCTTCCTAAGCGAAGCCTTATCGGGGCGAGAACAAGCGCTCGATAAACTCAAAATACAAGTCGGCGAATTAGCTGGAATGTTGTCTTTAGAAAAAAAATCAAAGGCCGAATTACAGTTAAACCTGTCTCAAATATCAGCCGAATTGGAATCTTCCGTCGCTTTGCGTGACGAACTCAAGACATCAATCACCCTGCTCCGTAAAAATGCAATTGTAACTAGTGAGATCATAGATAAGTTACAAAGCGAAGCGGAATCAGCCAGAGAAAAAATTACCAACATGAATACCCGCATCACAGCAGCAAGCGCTGAAAGCTTTGAGTTGCGTCTAAAACTTGCTGAAGCGAAAAATCTTTCAAAAGAGCAAAATACAAAAATCACCCAAATGAGCCAGGAAGCTCAGTCTTCTGAAGCAAGCCTTGCTGAAGCTGAAGAGGTATCGCGCGCGCTGATCCAAAAAATTGCTTCCCTAGACCACCAAATCATCCTTTTGAGTGCGCTGAAAAAGGAGATGGAAAGTAAAATTTCTGAGTTGGCAGGAAGATTAAACGAAAATAGAAAAAAGCTCTTGACTGAAAAAGAGTTTTCCACCAGTGCCCGCGCCGAAGTTGCCTTGTTGAATCAACAAATGTCCGCACTTCGCGTCCAATTAGCACAAATACGAACAATACTAGAAATTTCAGAAGCAGAAGCGAAGAAGAAAAACGTCCAAATTGTTAATTTGGGTAAACGTTTGAATGCGGCTTTAGCAAGCAAAGTACAGGAATTATCACGCCATCGCTCTGAATTTTTTGGACGCCTTCGTGATCTTTTAGGTAAGCACCAAGGTGTGCGAATTGTTGGAGATCGATTTGTTTTCCAATCTGAAGTCTTTTTTGCAAAAAGCGAAGCTGAAATTGCTGCTGCAGGCCAAGCCCAATTAGATCAGCTGGCAACAACCCTTTTAGAAATAGCACTTGAAATCCCTGGTGAAATCGATTGGATATTGCGAATTGATGGCCACACAGATAACGATCCAATAAGCACACCACGTTACCCATCGAATTGGGAGCTATCGACTGCTCGTGCTATTTCTGTTGTTGAATATCTTATCAAAGCCGGCTTGCCAGCCAATCGTTTGGTTGCCGCTGGGTTTGGTGAATTTCACCCCATCGACAAACGCAACGATGAAATTTCACAACGCCGTAACCGCCGCATTGAATTAAAACTCACGCAGCGTTAACTCTTACTGACTAGGTTTTTAAACGAATAATGGTTGTCCTATTTCTTGTCGTGGTTATCGATCTTATCGGCTTTGGGATTATCATTCCCCTACTGCCTTTTTTTGCAGAACACTATCAAGCCAGCCCATTTCAAGTTGGGTTGCTTATGGCGGTCTATTCTCTGACGCAATTTGTTGCAGCCCCTTTTTGGGGACGATTAAGTGACAGAATAGGCCGACGCCCTGTTTTGCTGTTTAGCCTGGCTGGAGCCATATTGGCTTATCTGTGGCTCGGTGTTGCAGAAGAATTATGGGCCTTATTTGCTGCCCGTGCCGTTGGTGGCTTCATGGCAGGTAACATTTCAGCCGCTTTCGCCTACGTAGCAGATATTACAACACGTGAAACCCGTGCAAAGGGCATGGGAATGATTGGGGCTGCCTTTGCCCTTGGCTTCACTATCGGGCCTGCTATTGGTGGCATTTTGGCGGGCAGCGACCCCCATAATGCCGATTTTCAAAGCCCCGCTTTTGCGGCAGCAGGACTTTCAGCTTTTGCCCTGATTCTAGGTATCTTTACGTTAAAAGAATCGCTTTCTGATGAAATCAGAAAACGTATAGCCAAAAAACCGAAAGAAATCCAATCCAAACAGTTTCAAATCGCGCTCAAAAAACCAAACATCCGTCTTTTATTGCTTTTATCATTTCTAGCTGTTTTTGCGTTTGCCGGTATTGAAGCGACTTTCGCATTGTGGTCACGTCGTCAATATGGCTGGGGTCCAGAGCAAAATGGATATCTATTTGCGCTTATTGGTTTCTCCGGTGCGTTGTTACAAGGGGGCCTAATTGGGCGCATGTCAAAGCGATTTGGTGAAGCGAATCTAATCGTACAAGGATCGATTGCTTTAGCCCTTGGCATTGGGTTAATTCCATTTGCCACTGAACTTTGGATGCTGATTATTGTTATGTTGATTGCCGTTTATGGGTTTTCAGTTATATCCCCCTCTTTAAATAGCCTCATATCGCTAGAGACCAGCGAAGAAGATCAAGGGGGTATGATGGGGGTTGCACGGTCTGCGACCACTTTAGCCCGTGTTGGCGGCCCTGCATGGGCCGGAACGCTTTTTTCTGTCCTCGGTATGAATTGGCCCTACTTTGGAGGCGCCTGTATTATGGTCGTTGTTATTGTAATTTCATTACGGATATTACCACGCTTAAAAAGCATTGATGGGAAAAATAGATAAATATTTTAAATGCGGGCTTGATCATCAAGCAAACCTCGCATATATAAATCTTAAAATTTTGGAGCACTATAATGAAAAAAGATACACATCCAGAGTACCATGCGATCACTGTTCAGATGACTGATGGTTCAACTTACGAAACACGTACAACTTGGGGCAATGAGGGCGATGTCCTAAAGCTCGACGTTGATCCAAAGACACATCCAGCTTGGACAGGCGTACACCGTTTGCTCGACAGTGGTGGACAATTGGCGAAGTTCAACAAAAAATTTG
>CALJEW010000011.1 GCA_938074585.1 uncultured Rhodospirillales bacterium
CGCTGGAATACCATTGCGCGATATGGAAATGGTCCAGTTCCACCCAACCGGCTTAGTTGCGGGTCTCGAAACGCGAATTACAGGGACCATTATTGAAGAAGGTTTGCGCGGATACGGTGGTTATTTACTCGGCGGTGATAAAGAGCGCTTCATGCATAAGTATGATGCAAAAGTTGAACGCGCAACTCGCGATATTGTTAGCCGGGGCATGTTTTCTGAAATGCGCAATGGGAATGTTGGTCCAAACGGTGGTTTGTTCATCACCATGAAACATTTAGACCCTAAAGAAGTTCGCAGCCGGTTTAAGGGTATGGTTGACCGGTGTCGCGATTGTGGATTTGATTTGGTCAGTGGTGACGTTGAAGTTGTGCCAACAGCGCATTACATGATGGGTGGCGTTGAGTTTCAAAGCGATTGCTCGACGGAGCTACCCGGCTTGTTCGCGGCGGGTGAAGATACCGGTGGTGTTCATGGAGCTAACCGGTTAGGTGGTAATGGGGTTGCTAATTCGACCGTATTTGGAGGCATTGCAGGCGATGCGATTGCCAAGTGGGTACCTAAAGAAGGTGTTTTCCGCGAGCCTGATTTAGATGCTGCCAAAGCGGCGATCTCTGCTGCGCTTTATCCGTTCCAAATAGAAGGCGGACATATGCCAGACATTCGTAAAAAACTTTACGAGGTTATGTGGGAAGACGCGGGTATTTTGCGTGATGCGAAAAGCTTGGCACGGGCGCGTGTTGCTGTTGATGAGTTGCATTCCGAACTCATGCGGACCGGTGTTGCGGATGAAAGCCGTGCTTATAATTTGTCATGGCATGATTGGCTAAACTTAGAGAGCCAGATCATTATCAGTAAGGCGGTGATTGAAGCTGCTGTTGTGCGCAAAGATTCTCGTGGCGCGCATTTCCGGGAAGACTTCCCGGAAACACACGATTTAGAGAATTCTCGCTTCACAAAAGCATCGCTTGATAATGGTAAGATCACCATAACGTCAGAGCTGGTCGAATTTACACACGTCCGACCGGGTGAGACGTTGATCAATGACTAAGCTTTAGGATCACTTCGGAGGCTCAGTATAAGCCAAAGAAGGGCGCTTGGAAATTTCAGCATACCAATTGGCTAAAGCTGAGTTTCCCGCGCGCCAATCCATGTCATTACTTAGGCGTAGCTCGATATACCCGAGCGCACAAGCCATAGTTAATTCTCCAAGCTTTGGATTAGCTGAAAACGTGCCAACTTCTTTATTCAAAGCATCAACGGTGCGCTGAACTCGTGTGACTTGTCCTTTGATGTAGGCGGGAGATTGCTCACTCTCGTCGCGGCGACGTTCCATTGAAACTGAAAAAATCGTATCAAGAATGCCATCACCCATGGCGTGTAAATGTTTGATATCCCAAACGTGATCACCTTTGCCAGATAAACGGCCTGCGTCATTACCTAATTGATCTAAATATTCACATATAAATGGACTATCTATTAAAGGGGCTCCATTATCTCTAATCAACGTCGGGATACGACTTAATGGATTTGCTTTGACTAATTCGTCTGGTAATGCGGATGGAGACAAATTAACAAGCTGGACTTGATTCTCTAATTTTTTCTCTAATATTACAACGCGAACTTTACGAGCATAGGGGTACGTGGGTGAGTAAATGAGCTTCATTAGAGTTCCTTAAATGAGGTGTGACTTTTCTGATGCCCAACATAGTAGTCAGAATGCATCTCGGGACAAGATAAATTCTACATTACTGGTGCCACATACCCCCAACTGTGCGGAATTGGACCGGATAAAGAGATCGCATCGCCTTCAGTAAATTGATAGCCCATATTAATATCACCATCCAAATCGGGGGTTAAATCACGGTTATTACACAGGGCTAAAAACACATCAGATTTTGAAGATCCAAAGTGTGTAATCATATCACCAACTGTGCTGCCAGTTTGGAAGGTGAGCTCTAGGTTTCGCTGTTTTTCCAGCAGGAACCTAGCGAGGCTGTTAATAAGCCGAACCTGAACAGTTATGCCAACAGATTCATGTCGAATTAAGCTAGTGTATACGGCACAGGCCTTTCGTTAGTAAACAGATGAGGGCGTAATTTATCTTTTATATGGATGATTGAAATTGATAAAAATCAAGTTGATGGTGTGTCAAAAATATTGCTCATTTGACGTAAATCAATGCGTTTGAGAAGCACCAAGTGTAACTTAGAATTATAAAAAAATGTAGAAAAGTTAAATTCA
This sequence comes from uncultured Rhodospirillales bacterium, assembly GCA_938074585.1. GTDB lineage: Bacteria > Pseudomonadota > Alphaproteobacteria > Rhodospirillales > Casp-alpha2 > JABMNT01. The sequence continues at coordinate 2,242 of CALJEW010000011.1, forward strand.
AATGTCTCAGCAACTGCATAGACTTGTTGAAGAATTTCTGGCAACTAAAGATTAAATAGATTCCCTTACATAATTGGATCAGATGTTTATTTTGTGAGACTGTCTGAGGAACGTATTACTGTGAACCATAAGATACACTGGATTGAAGCCCAAGTAACGCCCGCTGTAATGAGTATCAAAAATAGCTTCGCTGCTAGCGCATAGTGCTCAAAGATCAAATCGGCGTTTATTTAAACTAAATTTTATTAGCGACAATCGCGGCCAATGCCGCTGAAGCAACTCGCGCTTCGGCTGGGTCAGCGCGTGATGTCAACATGATGGGGACTTTAGCACCCATGACAATTCCTGCCGCTGTCGCACTCATGAAATAAGCCATCATTTTAAACAAGCCGTTTCCAGTCTCGATGTTGGGCACAACTAGGATGTCTGCATACCCGGCAACCGGGCTATTGACCCCTTTAAGCTTTGCTGCGTCGGGTGAAATTGCGTTATCGAAAGCAAACGGACCATCGATGGTCGCTCCCGTAATTTCGCCATTGTTAGCGCGTTTAACAACTTCGTTTGCATTGATGCTCGATGGCATACTTTTGATAATTGATTCTGTGCCTGAAAGCAGAGCAACTTTAGGGTTTGAATTGCCAAGGGCATGAGCCAAATCGACAGCGTTTTGTGTAATATGGATCAAGGTGTCTGTGTTGGGAAATATGTTAACAGCGCCATCCGTGATCATAAGCACCCGATCGCGCTCAGGGATCGTCATATGGAAAATGTGGCTTAACCGCCGCCCTGTTCGAAGGCCCAAGTTACGGTCTATAACGGCCCCCATCAAGGCGTCTGTATGGACTTGGCCTTTCATTAAGGCGGCCACTTCATTGCCGCGGGCTAATGCTACTGCTGCTGCAGGGGCTTTGTCATCACCAGGTGCATGGACAATACGGTAGTCAGAGATATCCCAACCCAAGCCTTCAGCGACAGAATTGATAATGGCTTTATCGCCAACCAATACTGGGTCAATAAGACCATGATGGACGGCATGTCGAGTGCTTTCCAAGGCGACGGGATGATCCGCACCTGCAATAGCAGTTATCACGGCAAGGTGCTGTTTGCATTTTTTAAGCAAGTACGGCGGGATTTCGAACGGTTTTTGGCTGAGCACGAATTCTTCCTTCAAAGACAAGGGCTGAAGAACATTGTTCCCCAGCCCCATCGTTCATGAAAACGATTTTTTATACACCTTTTTGTGGGCGCATATCAGATGCGCTGATACCAGCAACCTCAACCGGAGTTTTCATGGCATCACGGCGGAACGGTTCGCCGAGTTCTTGGTTCAAGATAACTTCAATGAACGTCGTTACACCATCATCTTGAGCTTTACATGCGGTTGCCAATTCGCTGGTTAGCTCTTCCTGAGTTTTAACCGTTACACCTTTAAGACCACAGCCTTCAGCAACTTTTGCATAAGATAAATGTGGGTCCAGTTCAGTGCCAACAAAATTATCTGCGTACCAAAGGATTGAGTTGCGCTTTTCAGCACCCCACTGATAATTACGGAAAATAACCATGGTGATTGCAGGCCATTCATCACGACCGATGGACGACAATTCGTTCATGGAAATACCAAACGCGCCGTCACCAGAAAAACCAACTACAGGTGTATCAGGGCAACCAATTTTGGCACCAACGATAGATGGGAAACCGTATCCACAAGGGCCGAACAAGCCAGGTGCTAAATATTTGCGGCCTTTTTCAAACGTTGGGTAGGCGTTACCGATTGCGCAGTTATTTCCAATGTCGCTAGAAATAATCGCATCCGCTGGTAAACCAGCTTGAATAGCCCGCCATGCCTTGCGAGGTGACATCCGGTCTGCATCACGAATACGGGCATCTGCATTCCATGACGTGCCATCATCATCATCTTCATGGTCCATGCTTGAAAGTTCCTGCAACCAAGCTGATTTTGTTTGGTGGATTATTGCTTTGCGCGCATCGCGATTTGTATCGCCAGCGGTGCTGGAAAGTTGAGCTAGCAATTGCTGAGCAACCATTTTAGCATCTCCACAAATACCAATAGTTACTTTTTTAGTTAAGCCAATGCGGTCTGAGTTCATATCAACTTGAATGATTTCCGCATCTTGAGGCCAGTAATCAATGCCGTAGCCTGGCAATGTGGAGAACGGGTTCAATCGTGTGCCAAGGGCTAACACAACGTCCGCTTTCTGGATCAGTTCCATACCAGCTTTTGAACCGTTGTAACCCAAAGGACCAGCGGCCAGCGGGTGAGAGCCCGGGAAACTGTCGTTGTGCTGGTAGCCGTTGCAGACAGCCGCGTCTAAGCGCTCAGCCAAAGCAACACAGTCAGGTATCGCTCCACCAATAACAACGCCAGCACCAGAAAGGATAACTGGGAATTTAGCGTTTGATAACAGTTCGGCCGCTTTTGTAATCGCGTCTGAGCCACCAGCAGGTCGTTCTAAGCGGACAATCTGTGGTAATTCAATGTCGACAACTTGAGTCCAAAAGTCACGCGGAACGTTGATTTGTGCAGGCGCAGAACCACGGATTGCTTTTTCAATAACTCGGTTTAAAACTTCAGCCATCCGTGACGCATCACGAACTTCTTCTTGATAGCAAACCATATCTTTAAACAAGGCCATTTGCTCAACTTCCTGGAAGCCGCCTTGCCCAATGGTTTTATTGGCTGCTTGAGGTGTTACCAATAGCATAGGTGTGTGGTTCCAATAAGCGGTTTTCACCGGAGTAACAAAACCTGTAACGCCGGGACCGTTTTGGGCAATGATCATCGCCATTTTGCCCGTTGAGCGGGTGTAACCGTCGCAGATCAATCCGCCATTGGTTTCATGGGCAACATCCCAGAATTTAATGCCAGCTTTTGGGAACAAATCGGAAATCGGCATAAATGCAGAACCGATGATGCCAAATCCATGCTCAATACCGTGCATCTGTAGGACTTTGATAAAAGCTTCTTCTGTTGTCATCTTCATTTAGATATATCCTTTATGTTTTTAGTAATGACCTATTCCGGTCGGAGTTTAAGAATGTATTGCAGTGCTTGGGGCTACGTAGGCGTACCCTAAATCATCAGCAACGGCTTTGTAAGTGACATCTCCTTTATGGGTATTGAGACCGTTCATGAGATGTGGATTGTCTGTTAATGCAGCTTTATATCCCTTATCGGCCAAGGCCAAAACAAACGGTAAAGTCACATTGTTGAGAGCATATGTCGATGTTTTTGCGACCCCGCCCGGCATATTTGCGACGCAGTAATGAACAACTTCATCAATGATATAAGTTGGATCGGCATGGGTTGTGGCTTTCGATGTCTCGAAGCATCCGCCTTGGTCAATGGCAACATCTACCAATACGGAACCGGGTTTCATACGTGAAATAAGATCCCGGCTAACAAGCTTTGGTGCTTCGGCCCCTGGCACCAAAACAGCACCAATAACTAAGTCTGCAGCTAATACTTCATTTTCAATTGCAAGCAATGTTGAGTATTCAGTTTTTACTGATTGACCAAACCGGACAACAAGGTCGCGCATAGTATCAACATTTCGATCTAAAATTGTAACATCGGCACCCATGCCTGCCGCCATGTAAGCCGCATTTTCCCCGACAACTCCGCCACCAATAATGACAACTTTGGCTGGTAGTACACCTGGGACACCTGCCAGTAATACGCCTGAGCCCCCTTGAGCTTTTTCTAAACAATGCGCGCCAGCCTGAATTGACATACGTCCAGCAACTTGTGACATCGGGGCTAGTAAGGGTAATCCACCCTCATCGTCGGTAACCGTTTCATAAGCGATGCAAATGGCTTTGCTTTTAATCAAGTCTTTGGTTTGTTCGGGGTCTGGAGCTAAATGCAGATAGGTGAAAAGAATTTGGCCATCGTGTAGCATTTTACGCTCAATGGCTTGAGGTTCTTTAACCTTAATGATCATATCGGCACGGGTAAAAACATCAACAGCCGATGATACGATTTCAGCCCCTGCTGCTATATAATCTTCGTCGCTTGTTCCGATGCCACGCCCAGCGTTAGTTTCAATAAGCACCTTATGGCCATGGTGAACACATTCACGAACACTGGCTGGAACAAGCCCGACCCTGTATTCGTGGTTTTTAATCTCTTTAGGAACGCCGATTAGCATTTTGGTAAACTCCCAAACCTTATAAGTAATACAATAAAGTGGACAAGGTGTCTCGAAATTTGATTTTTTGAACTATTTGCTTAGCGGCCTCTCTCGTTTTCGTGTAGGGCCAAACTGACCTAATCCAAAGGACCAGACGTTATAAAGTGGCTGGTTTTAGCCATTTGTTCCGTATTATTGATCAATCAATTCTGATAGGAGTTTGATCCCGGGTTCAATCTGCTCAACAGCGATGGAAGAAAAACCAAGTCTGAAAAAATTCTTAGGGCCATTTTCATCCGCATAATGAATGGATCCTGGTTCCATAACAATTCCATTTTCCAAGGCAACTTTGGTTAGTTTATCCGCATTTAAAGTTGCGGGCCCTTCAACCCAAAACGTTGATCCACCATAGATGGGAACCATAGCTGCGTTGGGCATATAAGCGTTCAGTGCCATTGCCATGGTTTCCCAGCGTGACCGATAGGCCCGATGCAGGCGATGAATCAAGGTATCGTGGTGGCCTAGGGATAAAAAATAGGCGAGGGTGCGTTGGTTATTATTTGGGGTATGGCGTAAAACACATAGCCGTAACGCGCGAAGCTCTTTTATTAGCTCTGCTGATGCTACCACATAGCCCAATCGCAAGCCGGGAAATAACGTTTTTGATAGACTGCCAATATAAACAACTCGGTTTTCTATATCTAAAGACTTGAGTGATGGTGTGGGTGCGCCAGAATAATTAGTTTCTGATTCGTAATCATCTTCAATAATGACAAAATCTTTTTGGCTCGCACGCTCCAACAACGCTTTGCGTCTTTCAAGCGGCATGGTGCGGG
>CALJEW010000012.1 GCA_938074585.1 uncultured Rhodospirillales bacterium
GTTCACTCACATATTTGCGATATTATAATGCACTTTATTTGAATTAGGTACAATTTGATGACATGCCTGCGGAAGATTAGCATAAGAACCTTCATTATGATGCTAAGTTTCTTTACATTTATTTGTTTGTTTAGTTCATCATCCATAGCCAAAACATGCCAACTTGATATTGCCGCTCCAGCCGTAACCCTCAGTACTTTTGAGGGAAAAATAAAGATTAGTAATGGTCACAGTAGCCGACAATTAGGCACAAAGTTTGGTGGCCATGGCAAGATGAATCTACGCGCCGGATGGATAACGCGGGGCTTAACTAAAACACAGTTGGAAAGCCAAATTGAGGTTAGCATCAGATATCGCCAAATTTCTAAAAATCGTTTTTGTATTGGATTATCAAAGGTTGCAGCACGGGTTGGCTATCGTCATTTTAAAGTTTTTGTTGCCCGTAAATTGAAGCCTGGGAGCTGTGAATACAAAACAACTATGGCTCATGAGCAAAACCACGTATCCATATATCGGGATCAATTACAAAAACACCTCCCCCGATTTAAGCAGCAATTGAACAAATCATCAATCGGGTTAAAGCCTATTATTTCAAGTTCATCTGCAGTTGGACATCAATATTTTTTACGTAAATTAAATTCAGGGTTCAAACGTGTATTTAAACAAATGAATAAAGAAACAGATCGCAAGCAAGGGCGCATCGACACAGCCAAAAACTACCGCAGAGAACAAGCCCTCTGCCCTGACCGCTAAAACATAACCGGAACGCATGTTCATTCGTTAATGTGATCTTCCAACAATTTCTATCCTCTATTTAAGGCTTCTACCTTTAACTATGGCTTCTCCACCAAACCGGTCCCTGACCGCGTCCATGGCGCGTTCAATGTCGGCGCGCTCTTGGCGTTTGGGGTCTAAAAAATCGGGTTGGTCGGCTTGCTCAGAGGCGCACAAGCGGGTTGCGCCGACACCAATTAAACGAAATTTGCGCCCAGAAATTTCAGGCTCTAATAAACCTTTTGCGACGCGATAGATTTCTTCAGCTAATTGGGTTGGAGATGACAGGCTGCGCGAGCGTGTGATTTGTTTGAAATCGGATTGTTTAAGTTTGAGCGTCACCCCGCCGCCAGCGTAATCTTCAGTTTTTAGGCGCTTTGAGACTTTTTCACATAAGGGCCAAAGGCGTTGCAACAGATTCTCTTGATCGCTGATGTCTATATTGAAGGTGGTTTCAGCTGAAATGGATTTTGTGTATGATGATGGAGTTATGGTGCGAGAATCTTGGCCTCGAGCGAAATTGTAGAGCCGTTGGCCAATGACGCCGTAGCGTTTGACGAGTGTTGTCTCGTCGAAACGACGAAGCTGCCCTATGGTATCAATGCCGTCCTTGGCCAATTTTTCTTGTAATACCTTGCCAACCCCCCACAACAAACCTACCTGTTTATCGGTTAAAAATTCCATCGCCGTGGATTGCCCTATAATTGAAAACCCACGTGGTTTGTCTAAGTCTGATGCGATTTTAGCTAAAAATTTATTAAAACTCAGACCAATTGATGCGCTAATCCCAACTTCATTTTCTATGCGCTTAATCAGTTTAATTAGAGTTTGAGCCGGGGTTGCTTTGTGTAGCTTTTCAGTGCCGCTTAAATCCAAAAAAGCTTCATCAATGGAGATCGGCTCTATTTGGGGTGTTGTTTCAGTCATGAGTGCACGCACTTGCATCCCAACAATTTTATATTTTTCCATGTTGGGGGGGATAATAACGGCATTGGGGCAGCGCTTTAATGCTTCAAACATCGGCATGGCTGAGCGCACACCTTTTATGCGTGCCACATAACAACACGCAGCAACAACGCCGCGCTTTCCGCCCCCAACAATAACCTCTTTACCTCTGATGCTTGGATCGTCGCGCTTTTCAACGCTAGCAAAAAAAGCATCACAATCTACATGAGCAGTGCTTAGGCTATTCAACTCTTCATGTTCGATCAGGCGTGTTGATCCACATTCTGGGCATTCAGACAGCTTCAGGCTCTGATCTATGGGGATAGCGCAATCGCGACACAAAATTGGCATTATATCGAGCTTAAAGAGTTTCGGTTCTATGAACAACATAGGCCTTTATCGAAGGACCTTCCAGAGGGGTGAATTCCGATAACTGAATTAACAAGTATTGCGCTATGGCTCTAGATATCTGACAATTCAACATATTGTAATTTATTCTTGTAGGCCATTGATTTATGAGTGAAAAGTTAGTTTCTCCACAGACTGAAATGGACCCTTTGCAGGATGCATTGATGGACGTACGTCAGATGCGCGAAACCATTGAAGCCTTGCGGGGGGAAATGGAAAGTATTTCGTTCCTAAAAGAACAAGCTGTCCAAGAAGCTAAGGCTTTGTCGTATGATGAAATTAAGCAATTAAAAGATACATCGGGTGCGCTCAGAGAATCACTTGATGATTTAAATTTTGATAAAACGCAGGCTGTGCAAGCTGCAGTGGCAATATCACACGATGAAATTGTTCAACTAAAAGATACAGCATCGGCTTTGCGTGAAACACTGGAAGAAGTAGGTTTCGAGAAAGATCGGTTGATTCAAGAAGCCGTTGCACGTTCAAATGACGAGATTATGCAGTTAAAATCGACCGTTTCTGCACTGCGGGATGAATTAGAAGACATGCGCGTAGATAAAGATGAGGGTGTGCAGAAAGTTCGGGTCGAGGGTTTGGATGTAAGTACACAGCTAAGAAACACAATCGTTGCATTGCGTGATGAACTAGATGGGATTAAGTTTGATTACGAAGATCGTTTGCAAGAACAAGGTCGCATATCACACGACGAGATAAAGCAACTCAAAGAAACGATTTCAGCCCTTCGGAATGAATTAGAGATATAAAATGGCAAGTAGTTTACGTCCCGATCCAAATAATCGGTCCCCTATTAAATCACGCTCGAAGCAAAAACCAAAGGATGTTGACGCTCGTTTGGCTTTGGCGGATAAAAAATTAAAACAAGCTGAAATGCTTTTATCGGTATCGCGTAAAGTTGCGGCGATCGAAGGCTTGGACGAAATTTTAAAAACTCTGATTGAAATGACCACCTACGAGCTGGGTGCCGAACGGGGTAGTTTGTTTTTAAACGACGCGGAAACGGGTGAGCTTTATAGCCGTGTTGCCCAAGGCAATTTTTCACGTGAAATCCGTATTTTAAACACAACCGGTGTGGCTGGCGCTATTTTTAGCTCTGGCAAAGGTGAGATTATTCACGACGCTTATCAAGATGGGCGCTTTAATCGAAGCATAGATGAACAAACAGGGTTTGTGACCAAAAGCATTTTATGTGCACCAGTCAAAACTGAAAAAAATGAAGTCATCGGTGTTGTTCAGGTTCTTAACAAAAATGATGGGGAATTCAATCAAGAGGACCTACAGCTTTTAGAGGCTATGACGACGCAAGCCAGTGTAGCTTTGCAAAGCACTCAATTTGTTGAACGCATGCGAAAGACGCGCGAAAAAGAAATGGAGTTCCTTGATGTAGTTTCGGATGTGACGTCCGAATTAGAATTGGGATCCTTGCTGAAAAAGGTTATGGCTGAAGCAACGCGAATGTTGAATGCGGATCGCTCAACGTTGTTTATGAACGATGAAAAAACTAACGAATTATTTTCGCGCGTTGCTATGGGAGATGGTATTGGTGAAATTCGGTTGCCAAATAAAGTTGGTATTGCAGGCGCAGTGTTCGCATCAGGAACAACCATTAATATACCTTATGCTTATGCTGATTTGCGTTTTAATCCGGCGTTTGATAAACAAACTGGCTATTTCACCCGTTCAATTTTATGTGTCCCCGTCATTAATAAAGATGGAAAATGCATTGGTGTTACACAAGTTTTAAACCGCCGGGGGGGGCCGTTTACGGACGAAGATGAAACGCGCCTAAAAGCCTTTACTGCTCAGGTTTCAATTGCGCTTGAAAACGCCAAGCTGTTCGAAGATGTCCAGAACATGCAGAGTTACAACGAAAGTATGCTCGAAAGTATGTCGAACGGTGTCATCACCATGGACGAAGAGAGAAAGATCGTCACCTGTAATAAGGCTGGCCTTCTCATTATGAAAAAAAATCCTGATGAAGTAATTGGCGTGCTGGCAGACGAATTTTTGGTTGATGAGAACCTTTGGCTTATGGAACGGGTTCACAAGGTCGATCAAACTCAAGAGCCAGAAATTATTGTTGACGGGGAATTAAACTTCGGCGATGAAAAGTTATCCGTAAACGCCAACGTTTTGCCTTTGATTGACACAGAAGGTAAAAAACTGGGCGCCATGATTATGGTTGAAGACATTAGTTCGGAAAAAAGGATGAAGTCGACCATGTCGCGTTATATGGACCCTGCATTAGCCGAACAGATGATGGAAGGCGGTGACAGTGACGACTTTTTGGGTGGTAAGAGCACTGAAGCGACGATCCTGTTTTCCGACATTCGCAGTTTTACGACCTTGACCGAATCTCTTGGTGCTCAAGGGACCGTTAAAATGTTGAACGAATACTTCACCATTATGGTTGATATCATCACCCGCGAAGGCGGTATGCTCGATAAGTTCATTGGTGATGCAATTATGGCCGCCTTTGGCATTCCCGTCACACACGATGACGATCCAGATCGCGCTGTGCGGGCCACCATCGCCATGATTACTGAACTATGGGATTACAACAAAGTACGCGAAGGGCGAGGAGAATTGCCGATTGATCACGGGATTGGCCTGAATACGGGAATGATCGTTTCTGGTAATATCGGCTCACCAAAACGTATGGATTATACAATGATTGGTGACGGGGTGAACTTAGCTGCTCGTTTGGAATCTGCGTGTAAACAATATTCTGCACGCATCTTGATAAGTGAGTTTACCCGCGCCAAATTAAAGGGGACCTATCGCATGCGCGATATTGATTTGGTTGTTGTTAAAGGAAAAACGGAACCAGTTGGGGTTGTTGAAGTCCTCGATTATCATACGGATGAAACGTATCCGAACTTGATGGATAATGTGAACTACTTTAATGAAGCTGTGAAGCAATACCGCGGAGCCAATTGGGATAAAGCGATCAACAATTTCGAGGAGGCAATGAAGGCTAATCCATCCGATAAGTTGGCGCAAACATATATAGATAGGTGTGAGCTTATGAAAGCAGAGCCGCCTGACGGTGAGTGGGACGGTGTTTGGGTTATGACATCTAAATAACCACTAATGTTTATCTATGTGTAAAAGAAAGTGATTAGTCTCAGGCCAAAGTAGCAAGCGGTTATGGCGTATTATTGAATAGTTTCGCCAGGAGTTTTTTAAAACAACCAGTGAGCGGCTAAACTCTGTTGATGATTTAATTACATCAGTGATGGAAAATAAAAACTCAGATACATTACTTGAGGGGGTGTTCAGAATTCCGTGTCATTGGCAGTTTAAATATCCAAAAAGGCATCTAGCCTGCCATCAAAATAGATCGAGAGTT
>CALJEW010000013.1 GCA_938074585.1 uncultured Rhodospirillales bacterium
AATCGTTTATAAATGGGCTTGCACAGTGGCTCGAAAATCGCGATCAAAAGAATCCTGTCCGGTTTATATATGCGGGCAATGATCATCAGCGGGTCCGAAATGGAATGCAAAAATTAAGTGGGCTTTGTGATGTCGAGATTAAAGATTTTATGAAGATTGAAGATTTGTTAGTGGCACAAAGGCGGGCCGATATTAATACTTATATTCGCCTACTAAGCCGCTTCCATTTTCATCACAAAGCCATTGAATTAATGGCCGCAAAAAAGCCAATACTTTGCTTTCCGACCGAAGTGGATGAGACGATCGAAATTATAAAACGAACGAGTTGTGTTTTGTATTCGTGCGGATCAGTCGCTGATGTTGCTCAGGGGTTTGAGGCGGCTTATAGAAATCAGGTAAAGCAAAAAAATAATTTAAATTTGACCAAGTATTCATGGCAAGGCCAAGCAAAAATTTTAGAAAAAATTCTTGAAGATGCTAAGGTGCCTTCATGAAGATTACGGTCTCCGTTCATGGTCGATATCACGCTTTTGAATTGGCGAAAGGTCTCCATCAGCGTAAACATTTGGATCAGTTGCTGACAACGTATCCTAGGTTTATAGCACGAAAATTTATTGGCCCCAACGCATTGATTAAAAGCGCTGCCGTGTTGGAATTAAAGCGACGGGTCTTTTCTAAATTCGGCATTGGTGGGAAACCTGATCTATCGATTTCGAAATCATTTGGACAATTCTCTCAACGCCAATTGAACAGCGATACAGATATTTTTGTGGGCTGGAGTTCTGCTTCTTTGGAAGCCATAAAGCCCGCACAAGGTTTCGGCACAAAAGTTATTATCGAGCGTGGTTCAACCCACATTTCTGCCCAAACAGATGTGCTTCGTGATGCATATAAACAGTTTGGACTTTTTTTTAATGAAACTAAAGTGGACATGATTGAACGCGAAGAACAAGAATATGCGCTGGCAGATAAAATTTTTGTACCGTCTAAGTATGCGGCCCAAACGTTTGTTGATCGCGGCATAGCGGCGGACAAGATAATCGTCAATGGCATGGGCGTTGATTTTGAAATGTTTCAGGCCCCATATTCGCGCTCATTGGACAGAATGCCTCGAATCGTTTTCGCTGGCGGCGTTGGCATCCGTAAAGGAGTGCCATGGTTGCTTAAGGCGTTTAAGCGCCTATCATCGAAAGCGGAATTGCATTTAATTGGGCCGGTGTCGCCGGACTATGAAAAAATGTTACGCAAAGAAATCGGTACAAATGTTTTTGTACGGGGCGCGCTTCCGGGACATGATTTGTCATCGGAATATGGCCGGGGTGATATCTTTTGCCTGCCGTCTTTGGAAGAAGGCTACGGTATGGTTATTCCGCAAGCTATGGCGTGTGGGTTGCCGGTTGTTACAACGAACGTGGTTGGTGCAGCGGACTTACTTCAGCATGCCCACAATGGATTGATCGTCTCGCCCGCTGATAGTACTGCATTATCAGATGCATTAGAGCGCTTGATTGACGATGTTGATTTGCGCCAAACAATGGGTGCGTATGCGCAGGCGACTGTTCAACAGGGGCAGGGTTGGAATGACTATGTAAGCCGTGCAGTTACTCTGTATGAAACGATGCTAGAATCAGGCTAAGAGTTCTGTTTTATCCAATGATCGTGCCATGCGCATAAATTAAATAGGGTCCAAATGTGTAACGCATGGTCTGCCTGTCCGGCACGATGTTCTTTGAAGCGAGCGGTGATGTAGTCTTTTTGGAGTATTTTGTCTTTGACCAATTCGCAGTTCATAATCGTATCTTCAGCACGGATACCAAAGTCGCCTTTCAACCATTGTTCCACCGGAGCTGCGAAGCCCATTTTTTTTCGATGAATAATTTGATCTGGCAATAAATCTGCGACCGCTTGTTTGAGCAAATTCTTTTTGATGCCATCTTTGACCTTCAAGCTTTGCGGAATGTTTTGTGTGTATTCAACCAAGTTGTGATCCAAGAACGGAACGCGGGCTTCGATTGATGTCGACATACCAACTTTATCAACCCGCATTAAAAGTAGTTCCGGAAGGCGCAAACGAAACTCATTGAAGGTCATTCGAGTTAGCGGATCGTCATTGCCGGGTGATTTTTTTAAGTCGTTCAAATAACCATTAACAATGTCGCCGCTGTTGACGCTGCTCAAGCCGGTTAGGTCTAGCCCTGTTGTGCCTAGATCATCTGCAAAGCTTGAACTGTTTTTCCAGCTAGATCCTAACGCGCGGGATTTGTGGACATTCCAAAAAGCGTTGGCACCGCTCCAAAATAAATCGTGCCCGGTCCCAGCGCGTGATAATGCTTCTGCTATTTGAGCGCCAGGGCCCCGTTTGGTTGGGGCAAAGGCGCTGGCAATGCTACCGATAAGACGGCGCAAAAATCCGGGGACGCATTTTGTGTAGGGGTTCCAAAACGACCCGTAGATTTTTAAATACTTCATCCAGCTGTCGTAACCACAAAACTGTTCATCAGCGCCTTCACCCACTTGAACAACAGTGATGCCCTTGTCTTTGGCTAATTTGGAAACAAAATAAAGGGGTACGCAGACCCAATCGGCAATGGGCTCGTCTTGATGATGAACTAGATC
>CALJEW010000014.1 GCA_938074585.1 uncultured Rhodospirillales bacterium
TAATTCTGCCTTTATTGCCCTATAGCTAGCATCATTGGTGATATTAAAATTGGAGCTGGAAGTGGGATTTGCTATAATTGCGGGCTATGCGATTTTATGGATGAAATACGCATTCGTAAAGCAGTAATATTCAAGACTGCACGATTGTTTATGTCGCAAGTATAAGCATACATCGGAACGCGCGTATCAATTGGCCAATTGGCACTGATCCATGCGTGTACTATTGAAGATGGGGCAATGATTGATATGCAAGCGGCAGTCGTGCACGGGGCCATTATTAAAGCAGGGGAATTGGTTGTAGAAGGCTCATTGGTGCCACCCGGAAAGCGTGTTTTGAAAAGTCAAATGTGGGTCGGAACACCTGCTAAATATATCCGCGATGTGCGCCAATTGGGCCATGGTATGATTGATTATATTTTGCTCGCGTATATGGATTTGGCGGGTGAACATGTTAATTTGTGCTTGGATGTATCTAAAACTAAATGACCAGTGAGCTTGTGAATGGAGTGGTGATGGGACATCATCTGGCCATTACAAAAATGATGTCGGTTGCGGAAACGCCTTCATCCCTCAACCGTGACCAATTGATCGACATGTAGGCAACATTCATATGATTAGTTTAACTGGTGTTCCGGGCAGTGGCAAATCAACTTTGGTGCAATCTTTAACCAAACAGTTACGATCCAAAGATTTGCGCGTTGGCGTTGTTGCCGTCCACCCTTAAAGCCAATTCATCGGCGGTGTAATTATGGGTGACCACATTCGTATGGGCTGATTGGCAACCGATGAAGGTTTCTATCCACTATTGGCTATCCGCGGAGCTTTGGGTGGGTTAGTGCGGACGTATTTAATACGGTCAATATTTTTAGTGCAGCAGGTTTGATATTATTATCATTGAAACCGTTGGTGTCGGCCAAGATGAAATCGAAATTGCCTCAGCCGTCCATAGCATTGTTGTTGTATCTGCCCCCGGATTAGGCAACGGAGTGTGAAAAATTAAGGCGAGTGTGTTTCGAATTGAAGACATTGATGTGGTCACTAAATGCAATAAACCCGACGTTTAAAAACCAGTGGTGACTTGAAAACAATGATGAATTTTGGCCTGTGCGGTTAATACCGCATGGGCTAGAAGGCCCCGGTTTTGGCAACCAGCGCAGAAGCAGACGAAGGAATCGTTGAATTATCCAAGCCCATTTTGGCTCAAGAATCGAAACTAAAAATATCTGGAAAATTAACAATCTGCCAAAATGATATTGCAGAAATACGGATCTTAAAAATCGATCAAGACTTGGTTCATGAAGCGGTAGAGGGGAAAGAGTAGGTGAAAATGTAAGCCTTGTTGAGCCAAACTCTTTCCCGGAAATCGAACCAGCACAGGCCACCGAAAAGCTTGTTCAGGGGCTGCTTAAAATACCTAATCAATATTTAAAATACCCAATCAAAACTAGGTGTGATGATTATTTTATGCTTTGCTGATTTTTATTTAAAAAAATATAAATAGCATGTTTCTAGAAACATTTTGATATATTTTATTTAACGCAAAGAAACGGCAAATATACAGCTGTCTTTCAAGTCTCTGGAACTACCAGAGACACTACAAACAACAAAGCTGAACTGTTTGCTAATGTTACTGGAATTAACGATATAGAACTTGTCAGTTTGGGAAGCACCACATTCACAGACTTTGATTAGTTTTTATATTTTAGAGACTTTTTATTGGCTCCTGGACGCATTAAATCTCTTAACTGATAGATAGTGGTAATATGTCATTGTAATATATGGCAATTTTGCGCTACTAATGGCAAAAGCAGATATTTATTTCTGCTAACGGTGTTTCGAGTCTATTAATCATTTGAGTGTACTTTGATAATTAAGTATCAATCTACTTAAAGTGTTATAAACGGTTTGAGGGAGCGACATGAAATATGGCCACACAAATAATGAAAACAACAAATAGATATTCTCGCCGTTTACGAAGCTCATTAAACAGTTCAATCTCTGCATTTATTGCAGCAGGCGTTGTTGCTGGCTGCTCAAGTGTTCCCGATGCAGTTAATCCTGTTGAATGGTATAACAACTCTGTTGAGTTTTTTGCAAATGAAAATGATACTGACATTAAAAACAATCAGACAACGCCAACTCAACAACAAGCTATTGCTGCATCTAAAGTTACGACTTCATTTCCAAAACTTGCTTCCGTCGATCAACAACGCCAACGCGCTGCAGCTCGTGGTAAAGGCCTAGTTGCTGATGTTGAAGGTCGGAAATATGCCCCCGTTATTGCTCGCCAAGGATTAGCTGTAAATGCGTTGAACGCAGTTCCATCTAAGCCGCCTGTACCTACTGCAGCCGCAGCGCTGGCACCTGCCGCACAACCAAAAACACCAGTATTGACTGCTCGGTCCAGTGATCTAACAGTTCCTGCGCAACCAACATTTTTACCCTCATTGTCATCAACGGGTACTTCCGGACAAGATAATTTCCAAGCTCGTTTTGCTCGCCGCTTAGCTTTAATCAAAGCTCAAGCAGCTAAGGGTATTCAGTTTGCACAAAGTAATGCTTTGGTCTCGAACACCAGTGAGATTAAAACTGTTGTTGTGTCCTCATCAGGGATCGAATCTGGTTATGGGACGCAAGTACCTCAATTAGCGCAAGCCTCTGTTCAATTTAATGATCAATTGTCATATGTGGCTCAGCCCATGTCACCGCTATCTGCAAATTCAGTGCGTGTCGCAACAATTCGGTTCGAGAATGGTTCCTCAAAACTATCAACCCGCGACCGTCAAATTTTAGCTAACGTAATACGTTTGAAAAAAGAACGTGGGGGTCGCATTCGCGTGGTTGGACATGCATCAAGCCGGACCCGTAACACAGACCCAGTTAAACATAAAATGATTAATTTCCGGATTTCAGTAGCACGCGCTGACGTGATCGCTAAAACGCTTGTTCGTATGGGCGCTGATCGGGCTCAGTTGGAGATCGATGCTATTTCTGATAGCTCGCCAGAGTTTCTAGAAGTTATGCCAACTGGGGAAGCGGGTAACCGCCGAGCGGAAATCTATCTGGAAAGCTAACGCACCTATAACTTCTTAAGCATCAACAAACCCATTGAAATAAGGCCTAACGGCCTTATTTCTACTTTTGATATTCTTATCATTCTGGCATTTGAAACTCATGGATCATCAATTTCACAAAATCAGGCGCTTGCCGCCGTATGTATTTGCAGAAGTTAATGCAATGAAAGCCAACGCACGTGCCGCAGGCGAAGATATCATTGACTTCGGTATGGGCAATCCGGACCAACCACCGGCCCCGCACATTATAGAAAAGCTACGTGAAATCACATTGGACCCAAAAGTTCACCGGTATTCTAATTCACGTGGAATACCGGGCTTACGTAAAGCTCAATCGTCGTATTATGCACGTCGTTTTGGTGTCGATGTTGATCCAGAAACGGAAACCATTGTCACGCTCGGATCAAAAGAAGGTTTAGCCAACTTATCTTCCGCCATCACCACGCCAGGTGATGTGATTCTGGTCCCCAACCCCAGTTATCCAATTCACCCGTTTGGATTTATTATTGCAGGTGCCGCCGTTCGCAATGTGCCGGTTGGGGCTGGCGAAGATTTCTTTTCGGCTATGGAGCGTGCGGTTCAACATAGCGTGCCCAAACCAACGGCATTGGTTTTGAACTTCCCAAACAATCCAACAGCTGAATGTGTGGATTTAGCCTTTTACGAGCGGATTGTTGATTTCTGCCTATTTCATCATATCTATATCCTGTCTGATTTGGCCTATGGCGAAGTTTATTTTGATGGCAACCCACCGCCCTCAATTCTACAAATACGCCGCGCCTGGGATATTGCTGTTGAATTTACATCACTCAGTAAAACATACAACATGCCTGGATGGCGCATTGGATTTGCTACGGGGAATAAACGTCTGATTGGGGCTTTAACACGGGTTAAATCATATTTAGATTATGGTGCATTCACCCCCATTCAGGTTGCTGCAACGGCGGCTATGAATGGTGATCAATCATGTGTCGATGACATGCGGGCTTTATACAAAGAGCGCCGTGATGTGTTAATCTCTGGATTGGCAGCGGCCGGTTGGGAAATTCCATCACCAGCGGCAACCATGTTTTCATGGGCGCCAATACCTGATCAATATAAGCATTTGGGGTCTATTGAATTTTCTAAAATGTTACTTGATAGGGCAAAAGTTGCTGTGGCGCCGGGGATTGGTTTTGGTGAGCACGGCGATGGGCATGTGCGTATTGGCCTCGTCGAAAACGTTCACAGAACCCGCCAAGCGATCCGAAATATTAGAGCGTTCCTAAGTTCATCAGATTCAGAACCCTCAGCGGAGAATAAATAATGAATACCCCCTTAAAAATTGGAATAGCTGGGTTAGGCACTGTTGGTGCGGGTGTTATTGAAATTTTGCAGACCAATAAAGTTCAGATCTCGACTCGTTCGGGGCGCGATATTACTGTAACGGCTGTATCTGCACGTGAAAGAAATAAAGACCGGGGCGTAAATTTAGATGGCCTTAAATGGTTTGATGATGCTGCGGAATTAGCAGATCAAAATGACGTTGATGTTGTTCTAGAATTAATTGGCGGATCTGAAGGTGTTGCTAAGTCGCTTACCAAAAATGCTTTATCGAATGGCAAACACGTTGTTACCGCCAATAAGGCTCTGATCGCTCACCATGGCACTGCTTTGGCGATGATCGCTGAGCAAAAGGATGTTTGTTTGGCGTTTGAAGCGGCTGTCGCAGGCGGCATTCCGATTGTTAAAGCCTTACGCGATGGATTGGCGGCTAACAAAATCAAACGCTTATACGGGATTATGAATGGGACGTGTAACTACATTTTAACAAATATGTCTGAATCCGGCCGTTCTTTTGAAGATGTTTTGGTTGAAGCGCAAAAACTGTGTTACGCCGAAACTGACCCAAGCTTTGACGTTGATGGTGTCGATACGGCCCATAAACTAGCAATTTTATCTAGTATTGCATTTGGTACAGAAGTTGATTTCGTGTCTGTTCATACAGAAGGTATTCGTAAAGTTTCCCCTATCGATATTCAATTGGCAGAACGATTGGGTTACGGAATCAAATTGTTGGGAGTTGCCAAACAAACGCGAAATGGAATTGAACAGCGCGTTCATCCGTGCATGGTGCCGATAAATTCACCAATTAACCATGTGTCGGGCGTGTTCAATGGCGTTGTTGTTGATGGTGATTTTGTTGATAGCACGATCTATGAAGGGCGTGGAGCAGGCGCTGGTCCTACGGCTTCTGCTGTAATAGCTGATATCATTGATATTGCCCGTGGATTACGCATACCAGCTTTTGGCGTTCCAG
>CALJEW010000015.1 GCA_938074585.1 uncultured Rhodospirillales bacterium
AAATATGACAAGATTAGGATACAGTGATTAAGGAATTGACGGAACAAATAATACCCAATGGACCGTAAGAAATGGCATCAGTATTTACCGGACTGTTCAGTCTGGCCATGCTTACGGAGTGGGAAAAGTTTCTTGGTGTGGGAGACACTGAGCCTCAGTGCACTTTAGACCGCGAGGGGGTGCGGCAAACCATTCTTTCTGTAATCTTTAGAACGGGTACGGCGCTCCAGTCCTGCCGTCATGCTGGCCGTGGCTGGAATATATATCAAAAGGTCTCGACCCGCGATGCCGAAGCCGCCATAAAAGAGATTGGTATTGAGGGCCTGGTCAGCACCCAGGTTAGCCGGACAACAAAACTGCTGGATGATTAGTCGTCTGCCTGGCGCAACCGATCCTAGGGCTAAATACGCTATCTGAACGCCGATCCCCGCTATGATAAAGCGCTTCTAAATGGCGTGGCTCGTGGTGTTACCGTCCCTTTTGCCATTGGCATTGGTCCCGATGAATGTCGTCAAGTGTTGATTATCTCTGGTGCCTTGTTGGACGTCGAGGTGCACTGGGTAGCCTTCTTTGAAAGCCTACTTAAGCGTGGCATGAGTGGTGTGTAATTCTTGGTCTGGGATAATCATTCGCGACTAAAGGCGGCGAGGAGAGCCTTGTTTGTGGGGGTTGTGTGTGTGGCAACGTTGCCAGTTCCATCTGGCGCAGAATGCCATTCACCATACGCCCAGCCAGAATATCCAGAAACGCATTGGTGCTGAACTGCGCCAGATCTGACAACAGAAATAAAAAATCTACGATTTCTGCTAGTCGAGAGCTATCGTGAAAAGACCCCTTATCCCGCCAAATGGCTCGAAGACAAATGGGCTGCTGACGAAAAGGGATATATCAAATGGGAATTATAGGTTTACTGATCAGGTCAAATCAAAATTTTCAGACATCAGGCTGTTTAATCGCTGTTCCGCCGTGTGTGATAATCCAGCTCGCAATACCTTCGTTATTATCAGCATGCTCGATCAGGTCTTTAGTGATATGTCGAATAAACTCAGATGGAGTAACGATGTAAATTAATTGACGGCTTCTTTGCATTTTGGGTCCCCAAAATAGATACAGTTATCGGTATTTTTTTGTCCCTTCTACAGTGCTCAGAATAAGGATGCAGTAATGGTGATCACAATGGCTTAAAAATGTTAATAAAAACACCGGTTTCTACGTATCAGAGGGTGGTGCGGGAATATCAATTTTTTGTTTGCGAACTGCGTTTCTGTGCATAGTGTATAGAGTACTGCTGATAATCAGGATGGCTCCTGATAAGGTCCATAGGGTTGGGATTTCATCAAAGAAATAGATGCCAATGGCAACGGCAAAAAGTAATCGGGCGTACTCCATAGGGGCGATTGCAGCGGCTTCACCAACTTTGAAGGCTTGAATAGTTACGTATTGGACAATTGACATTAATCCACCCGCTGCCACAATGATTACAAATTCGTATAAATTAGGAGTTTTCCAATAATAAAGGGCAGGTGCAGCCATCACTAAGGTGATGGGAATCGCTTGGTAAGCCATGATGGTTGATGGGGAATCAATTTGAGTCATTTTTCGCAAAATAATCATGTTGGTCGAAACAAAGAATGCGGAAACGATCGCTAATATTGCATAGATATCGATGCTGTTGGCATCCGGCCGTATGATAACTAAAACACCAGTAAACCCAATCAGCGTGCCTGCCCAGCGGCGGATACCAACAATTTCTTTCAAAATAAATATGGCAAGAAGCGTTGCAAATAGGGTCCGCCCGAAACTAATGGCAGTGACTTCGGCTAAAGGCATATAAACAACGGCAGTAAAGCCAGTAATCATTGCGATTGCCGAGAAAACAACGCGCATAAAGTAGATGCGTTTATGATCGGATTTGAACACCGTCGTGCGGTATTTAAAAATAACTGGTGATATAATTAAAGTGACAATGATTTGGCGTATGAACAAAATTTGTGTAATGGCAAAGTCTTGACCTATGTGTTTTACCAATGAAGCCATAATCGCCACTAATAAGCTGGCAATGACCACCAGCAGCCCACCCCGAACGTTCCCAGAAATGTTTGACCAGCGATGTGAAATGATGCGGCGGGCATTATGCATATGAAATAAAGTACTTTAGCTCCTTCAAATAAGCCAAACAATTAATCTGCATAGTTGAAAAGAGTGCCATTTGACTGTTTGTAATAATTTTTAATCGTAAACGTTTCCTGATGCATCTGTTATAATAATGTGTTAGGTTTTAAAGATTCGGAACTGGAGATTAGTCATGGTGAGTAGTGTAACCGGTGGCGGAAGTGTAGTCGCGGCAATGAAGGCCTCTCAAATGCATCAAGCGACAGCGCTTGTTGGCGTTAGAGCTGAGCTTAAAAAAGATGAAGAAATGCTTGCTATGCTCAAAAAGTCTCAACAAGAATTGCAAGCAATAACCCCATCTCGTGGAAACAGCTTAAACGTCAAAGCTTAAATGTTTTTGGTTAAAAAAACCGAGGGCCAGACATGTGAATCTCCGTTCATTTTTAACTTTTTACATGTTCTTTTAGTACAGCGCCATAGGACTTCTTGGCGATCTCGGAACCCCTTTTATTTTTAGTGGTGACGAACTGAGATAAATCTAAATTTTCAAGATTCCAAATCCTGCGGCGTGTTATCATTTGAGTATGGTATTCGAAAACTTCTTTTCTCTCGCCATAGAGAAGTGGATTATTTCATTTGAACAGTCGAGACTGCTTTTATAACTCGATGCCGACCCTTGTTATGCTGCCACCGGTATTGGCGGCTATCCATTGAAGAAAGCTTGTTTAGAAGGTAGGGGTAGATCTTATGGCCGAGTGCAGACTTCGACATATTTGGACGTTGGTATATTCCCTCAATCCTTATACGCTTCATCAGGGTTCGAACTTACAAAAGCCCAACCATGTATCCTTTGACAAGCAGCAATCCTTTTACAATCGGCTGCCGGCGAAGGGATGATCCAGATGCAACTTGTCGACCCGGTGCATCAGTCCGAGATCGGTGTCGGATACAGGTCGTGGTCTAGAATAGATACTACCACGGCTAATCCTTGAAACTTCAGAATGCTTGGTGAGGAAGAGTGCACGAGTACGGTCAATCATAGTTTTGCGCGCAGCAATCCTGCCTTGGTGTGCGCCCCTTCTGAAAATTATTTTCAGAGTGAGTTCACCAATTCTAGCGTTCAGCGTTTTCACATCAATGGTCGCTTTATCTGATGACGACTTCTTATTACGGTCAAAAATATCGTTTGCCTCAGCAAGAAGCTGATCGTGCCATCGTTTGATCTGGTTGGGATGAACATCTTATTATTGAGCAAGTTCGCCAAGCGTCTGCTCTCTGCGTAATTTTGCAAGTGCAACCTTAGACTTGAAATCGGGTGTGTGATTTCGGCTTAGGTGTCGAGACATGACAGTTCTCCCGTTGATGGCAAAGTATGCAAGTTACAGGTCAAAAACCCACTTATTTTAACTGTTCAGATTTATCAGGCCACTTCTTACTTAAACGAAAAAAGCAATATTAACTTATTCACAAAACCCATATGTAACATAGATTAGTTATATTTCTAAGTCTAGGATGTTCAATCTTAATACCTGTCATCAGTTGATATTGTTTTAATTGATGGTGCTCAATCAGAGGGTCGACAATTTCTTGGCTTTAAGATTGTTAAAATATACAATGGTGCACACTTAAATTTTAGATAAGGAGCCAAACCATGGCAAAAGGCTACATGTTGAGCGCACATCGAGCAGAAGCTGATCCCGTTAAAAGAGAAGCATATGTGAAACTCGCTGGTCCTGCATTAGAAGCGGCAGGAGGAACATTTTTGGCTAAAGGTGGGAAAGTCGAAGCAAAGGAAAACGGAATTGCTCAAAGAACAATATTAATAGAGTTTGAAAGTTACGAAGCAGCTCTGGCTGCATATGATAGTAATGCTTATATAAAAGCGTTGCGGGCTTTGGACGGTGGCGCAGATCGGGATATTCGATTGTTTGAAGGAATCGAATAACAACGCAATAAGTTTCAGCAATGTACAACCCTAGGATTTCATTATTATTATTGGTGGTTCGGGCGGTTGTATCCCTGCTAATCCTCTTTAGGCCAGAATACAAATTCGATTCAAGACCTGAGCGGAGACTTTTGCGAGGGCTTTGGCATTTTACCGATAAGTCGATTTGCCAACAAACGTTCCTCCGCCGCCATTTATTATTTAGACACAGACGTGTGAGCACTCCCCAGTTTACAGATGCCATGGTACGCTAGCTTAATACCGAAGGCTCTGATGGCCAGCGACGTTTAACTGGTGTTAGCGCAGTTATTGATGGTGAAACCCGTTCCTTTATATACCGTTAGGTGAGTGTCTCTGTCGGAGTACTGTGGCAACGCCTGTAATATTTTCTGCGCTGGTGTGGGGCCAGCAGAAGCGCTTAAATGGCCAGGATTGTTGCTCTTTGCCGGCAGGCCCGGCATTGATAGCAAACTATACAATCATCATTTGCTGAAATTGGTTTTCCATTTACGTAGTAATGCGCGCGCGGCCAATTGTATGCGCGGTCATGCAACCTCAGCTTCCAAATACTATGCATTGCTTATCGAGGCTTTGCTAAATCCAGCAAGGTTTAAGCAAGGACAGGCTGTCGAAATGACAAATACATTAACTTACGTATAAATCAAAAACAGAAGGAAGCCAGAATACTGCCGTCAAGTAATCTGATAGCATGTGTCTGTATAACAGAATCCCAGCTCCAAAAAACGATGAAGCCAAAGCTAAGGACTAATGCAATAGAGAGAGGTAAAGTATTTTGCATTTTTATATTTTAACTAATGGGAGTTGATAGGTCTAGGACTTCAGCTTGTCTAAATGTTTTAATAGATGCATGGCGGGCAGCCAGGAAGAGATACAGCATCCGGTAGCGGTTTGCGGTTAGGACTAAAATTCCCCACAATGGTTGGACATTTGTGGGCTATGCTGTTGTGCGTGAGCCATTTAAGTTTTTGGTTAGAATTCACCCTTACGACTTCGCTCTAAGCTGGTCTGTATGTTGTAGGATCAGAGGATTGCCGGATAAAGTTGCGACCAACAGTGATGGTGGATTTCCCCCAGACGCTGGATCGAAAATGACAGGGCAGGGGACAATCAGCCGATTCAGTCAAATATTAAAAACCGGTCTGAAAATTGTGGTGCCTCAGCTGAACCTTTAAAAAAATAACCTAATAATTTCCCGCTAAGCCATTGAAAAATATGGTTCCTGTTAGAAGATTTGAACTCGTGACCTATTGATTGCAAATGAGTACTCCTGCCTGAATAGGGAGCGGGCACTCAGCCCAGTATACCGTAAAGTTGCTCTTTACGAAACAGGAGAGCTCGGTGAAGACGACCTCAAGAAAGGTGCCGCTTTTAACTTCTGAGCTTTCAGGCATACTAACGGACTTACTTCTTGTTGCCGGGCTATACAGGTTGAATCACGTGTAAATGAGACGCGCACCAAAGTAGAATGATACATACTTATAAGGAACCTTTCCTGCCCAGAAGTTCGAGAATATCCACCTAAAAATGTTATTTATGGTGTTGCAACGATTACCCCACATTACTATCTAGTGACTGAACAACGTTCACGACACCATGATTGGATCTTAGTTGATTAGAACGTTGGTGTTGCTTAGCGAAGAATTGACGAGGCATGGAAATTGTAATCGCTCAACACAATGCTCTTGTAGCGTCGTAGTGAAATAGTATTTGCATTTTAGGAGGCAGCATAATGGCATCGCGACGCGTAGATACGAAAAAACCAGAATCTGATATAGAACACGTAAATAAGAAACGTAAGTGTTTAATGTGTGGGAAAGATTTTTTATCTCGTCATATCGGTGAAAGAGTTTGCATATCTTGTAAAGAAACTACAACTTGGCGTTCCGGTGTGATTGCTGCTTAGCATTTATCTAAGGCTAGCGGACAATCAAGCTACCTATGCGCAAACAGTAACAAATCTTGCTTCAAAACCAGATCAACGGCTAGACCGAACGCATAAGACCCTAGCACCTGACTGCCGGCACTTTGTATACGGGATTATATTTGGTTTTATATCGCTAACTTAGAATAAAGTGACTTAATTTCTAACCCAAGGAACGAAATCATTATCTGCCTTCCTTCCAAGCCTTCCTGAACAAGAATAGCATGTGGTAATTCGTCATAATTCTTTTTTATATTAGTAACTGTCCAAGCTAAACGTGGAGCATGAACTTTGGTAAACTTGTCGCCTATCTTTACTTCTGTTTTAGCCACTTAAAGCAACCTCTGGTAAATTGAAACGATAGTTAGTTTTTAACAAAAATTGATTAACATTCTCTTAATACTATTTGGCACAAAAACCCGCTCAGGAGGGCGTAAAGGAAGACTACAAAATTAATTAATATGGCACACCAACGAACAC
>CALJEW010000016.1 GCA_938074585.1 uncultured Rhodospirillales bacterium
GCAATTGTTGCGCGCCAGTTTGGTTGTTACCGGAACTTTTTGTTTTGTTACCGGTCTATCATATTTACCCCTTGCAGATGCAGTAGCCATCACCTTTGCTGGGCCTTTGTTTGTTACCGCAATGGCATCTTTTTTCTTAAAAGAAATTGTTGGTTGGCGGCGTTGGTTTGCCGTGTTCGTCGGGTTTATCGGCGTACTCGTTATTATACGTCCAACCAGTGACGCCATACAATGGGCTGCATTGTTGCCCCTAACCGCAAGCTTTACAGGCGCATTACGCGATATTATCACCCGTCATATTGCTGCAGCTGAGCAATCATCAACTATTTTGGCTGTTTCTACTACGGTCGTGTGTTTGGGGGGATTAGTGACGGCTCCATTCGGGTGGCAACCGGTTCCTTTAGACGACTTAACATTGTTTTTGTTGAGTGGTTTATTATTAGGCGGGGCGCACTTTTTAATGATCGACACATTTCGTTATGCTGAAGCGGCGTTGGTTACGCCGTTTAAATACATGAGCATTATATGGGCTACGGCTCTCGGCTTCTTAGTCTGGGGTGATTTGCCCGATCAGTGGACGATAAGCGGATCGGCAATCGTTATTGCAAGCGGTCTGTATATTCTAAACCGTGAAACCAAAAGACGACGGGCTACTTAGGCTAGAACTTTAAGCGCAACCCAGAACGAACTTTGTGTGCTGATAACACGCCATATGTCATGCAAACGCTTTGTTTGAAATCACCCAAATTGATAAACCGGTAATTTATATCTAATGCAGTGTTTTAGAATAATTGATAAGCCGTCCCAGCGTTCAGCGACCAGGCTAAGTTATCGGTTGTCGATCCAGATTCTATAGCTATACCGCCTGTTGTTGTTTGATCAGATGTACTCAAGTGAGCAAAACCAACGCCAGCCCCCACACAAGGTGTGATGCCCTCAAACGTTCCGATATGCGAGTATCCATTAATTATTCCGTTCTTCGTGCTCATGTCTGTGGTTGTTGTATTTCTGGCTGATGTTGTTGCACTGGCGCTCACATTAGGGCGGAAAGATACGGAGGCATCGGCGCGGAAACTTTTGCTGAATTGATAACCAAATCCGCCACCCCAAAACGCTGTATTGTTAATTGATCTTGAACTTAACGCTCCCACCGACTGAGTGCCGTCGGTACCTGAATTTACCTCATACCCTAATCTAACCGTTAATACGGGCCAGTTATTTTAGCGGTCTTTTTTGTTGTAACTTTTGTTATAGGCATCGCTTTTTTAATGAGCTTACTTTTTAATTCAGCTTTGGCTGGTGCGTATTTCGTTTGCTTTGTTGATGGCTCTGATTGTTCTGGTTTTGCTTGTTTTAAGGATTCAGACGGGATCATTTTAGCACCAGCGTCTTTTAGCTGTTTACCTGTTGCACGGTCTGAAGTATCAGCCCCGGCAAGTTCGATGTTCATTGATTGCAAATTATTTTTTTAAGATTGAGGTGAGTGACCGATGCCACCGATGCGGCCCCAATGCAAAAAACTGCAATTGAAGGAGCAATAATCAACGGTACCCAAATATTTAAACGCATAGCTTTATCCTCATCGAGTGAAGAACAAATCATTTATACATATTTCAAGGGTCCCAGTCCTTGCTGATCAGAAAACTAAACGCTTATGGTAAAAATTATATGAACTGTTTGGTTGAATATAGCCAGATACTGTATGGGTAGGGTTAAATAACCGCTCATATAGGTCTTAACAGACGGTTTCTATTTAGCTTCAATGAGGCCCTTTGGTAATAGCTTCTCAAGAGTTTCAAGGGCTTTGATGGCTTTTTTGTCACCCAGACGCGCCGCCCGGTCGATCCACATGAAGGCTTGTAAAACGTCTTTTCGGACGCCCTTACCTTCATAAAACAAGAAACCTAAATTGTATTGAGCTAAGGTATTGTCTTGTTTTGCTGCGCGTTCGAACCAGATCGCCGCTTTTTCATAGCTTTGCTCTGTTCCTTGGCCCAGATAGGCCATGATGCCTAGATTATACTGGGCCGCTGCATTTGTTTTGTCTGCTGCAAGCAAAAACCATTTTCGAGCCGTTTTAAAGCTTTTCGAAGCGCCGCCAATTCCTTTGTAAAACGTGAGACCGGTTTTATGCTCAATTGTTCCTGTGTCCGTTCTTTCGGCAGGGGGTGGTTTTTTTTTCGGCCTTGGCTTTGGGATCGGTTTTTTTACCGGATGAGCGATGGCGGTTTTTTTATCCTCAACGGCTTTTTTGGGAGCATGTGCCGCTTCGGCTTTTGAGGGCATATTTTTTTTTGGCGGGCTGGCAACCGGTTCAGTTTGTTTGTGTGCCTGCTTTGGCTCCGTAACATGTCCTAGTATAGGCTTCGCAACAGTCTTCGCAACAGGCTTCGCAGCAGGCTTCGCAACAGGCTTCGCAACAGGCTTCGTAGTAGGTATGACTGGCGGGGCTGGTGGATCTTCATGAACAGTTGTTTGCTGTTCCTTGATCCAAACGGGATTCAGTTGGATTACCACTTTTTGAGTTCGATCTTTTAATGAAAAGTGCGTGATGCCGTGCCATGTTGATTTAAGGCTATAAAAAGTGTCTTCAACAAAATACGATACGCTGTCGATTATATTGTGTTTTATATGAATAATTGAGTCTGCATAAGGGCCGATAACCGGCATGGGGCGGACCTGTGCTGTTAGGTCGTCATCGGATATAAATAAGACGGAACCAGCAACACCTAAGGAGATGAAAGCGAATAGACCAAAAAATGTGGTAAGAACCAGCTTCAAACGCTTATACCTTTTTGTTGTTGTCTGATTACTAATATATACAAAATTTTAGTTTCCTCTTAATGGTTTTGGTCTCTGGACACTAAAGGAAGGGTATTAATGCGGCTTTTTTGCCTTCTGTCGATGCTTTGAATAGTCTTGTGCTCGGTTGTTTTGCAATTATCGATTCGGATTTATTGATCAACAGACGAAGTCTTTTGGATTTATTCTATTATTTGTAACCCATATAAGTAAAATTGAAGTGAACAGAGTAGTGATCTATTGCATGGCCCTTTATGGAATGCTTTAAGAAGCCGCAGAACCTAGGGTTCTTGTAATTAAATTCATATATTCATGTTAAGGAGTTTCTAATGGCTGATAAAATCCGTGCATCACATATTCTTGTTAAAACCGAAACAGAAGTGAACGATCTTATATCACAAATCGATGGAGGCGCAGATTTTGCTGCATTGGCACGGGAACATTCTAATTGCCCATCAGGCGCAGAAGGTGGTGATTTAGGTTCTTTTGGTCATGGTGCAATGGTTGCTGAGTTTGATAAAGCAGCTTTCGATTTAGAAGTTGGTGCTGTTAGTGGTTCTGTTCAAACACAGTTTGGCTACCACTTAATTCAACGCACAGAATAATATCCGAACAGTCATTGTTGGGGCGGCGCGTTTTTAAATGCAGCGCTGTCCCTCATGATTATTAATACCCCTATATAATTTTCCCATCAAACTCGTATTGGTTTTTTGGATCTTCGATTTCCAAAACCCATATGTCGGGATCATATTGCATTTGCTTTTTGATATAAGCTTCCGCATCTGCATCTGATACCAAGCTTTCCCGTGTTCCTCGCATCCATGCACGCAGACCGTCCCGATCGCGGGTTTGGCTAAAAACTTCAACGCCTGCATCAAGCCTATTTAATTTCAATAAAATTGCTCCGGCATCTGAATCCCCGCGCCGGGTTAAAATTGCTGATATTAAATTCAGATCACAAATACGTATTTGTGCATTTATCCATATCTCTGCTTTTAGGGCGGGGAGGGCCATGTGTTTCTTCCGTTGGTGGGGTTATGCAACTTATGACGAAGGCCCGGCCTTGGCTAATTATACCAATGTGGAATGTAATTAACGAAAGCCAAGCCTAGGGAGTGTACTAATTATTTACAGTTCATGAAAGACGGAACCCCACCTTGGGTGTTTTGTTTAATTAACTCTTAGCTCTTATGGTAAAAACATCATAATGTCATTGTCGTCTGCAGACATGTTGTATTCGATGCAAAACGTTACGGTCGCATTGCCTTTGCCATTGGGCGTAACCATCGTATAGAGCCAATCGCCGCTGGCTTTACTAAATCCAGCTTGCCTTTTGTCCATGAAAAATAACGGGCTGATAACGGTTTGTCCTTCAGGATTTAATGTAATGCCATCTTTGAAAATGACAAAGCCGATGGGTGCTTTTTTAAATTTTCATATTTCCCATACACCGTTGTCGCCGCTTTTTTGGCGTAATTGTTCAAATAACGCCGTCCGTGCGTTACCGTTAAATAAGTGGCTGAATTGAACTTTTTCCAAATTGTGTAGTTCTTAATTATAGCATTACCTGTGTTGCTATAGGCCGAAACTACATCTGTTTTTAGGCAATTATAAGTATCTTGTGCTTCTTTATAGATAATCTCGACCGGATTAACGCTGGCACCACATCGGTTGCAGGCTCCACAAGGATTGCATGGGTTCTTCGCTGCGCAAGGTTTACAGCTTGCGGCGATCTGTACGTGGACTGGTTTGGGAACAGCCAGAGCGTTCAATAACACGACAACAATGCCAACTTCAATAGCTGTAGAGATTGCTATTGTGGATAATAAAAGGCGTTTAGTTTTGGTATTTTGTTTCTCCATACTCGGACTAATTTGGATCAGCTCATTAAATGATTTAAATTCAATTTGTGATGAATACAGGGCTTTCAGAATATCGATAATAAAGTCACCTCAAGTAGGCGAGATTTGAGCGCGAGTGTATAGAAAACAGTCTGCTATTAGGTAGGATGAAATTATAGTGATGAAAACAGAAAGTAAAAAATAACATGTCAGCCCTAATTGTGTTGGCCATAGCTATGGTTCCGAGTGTCAGTGCTGGGCAACTTTTAGCCCCCGTTTAAGGCCCCCCGCATGAGATGGAAGGGGATTTAATCGAGGTTGGTGATAAGCTGTTTTAGCTTCATGCCATTGATGCTCTAGAAAAAGCACAGATTTGTGAAGGAAAATCTTGGCCTTATGAATTTGGTTGGACCGCCACAACGGGGCTAATGGATTTGAAAGCGGGCGTTACTCAAGTGATGTGTTACCCTAAAAAGTCTGTCCGCAATGGGACTATCATTGCAAAATTTTAAGACCGATAAAGTTTTGATTTGTCGAAATAAATGTTTGCAACTGAATGGGCTCTAGCCTTGCCTGATGAAGATAATGTCTTGCACCCAATACAACAAAAAGCACAGATTGTAAAACGAGGTCTTTGGAAAGGCCAGGTCACACCACCATGGTTTTAGCAGGGCAATGCAACCGAAATAAATAAATTTATAGATCATTTTTATGTGCTGTGATGCAGATCACTTTAAATCTTGGAGGTTTAGGTTATTATAATTGAGATTAAAACAATATTTTTCTTTCACCGGGTCGAATTATCGTCCCGGCATTTTTTGTCTAAATTTTAGGTTTTCTAAATTGAGGCGCAGTAATTCGCGTGCTAGAATATTATCGTATTAAAATAGACAATAAATTTTGCTCTTAAAAGGAACGTTCCATGGACGATTACAAAGGCCCTTTATCTCGGTTTACCGTATTGGATTTAACACGAGTTCGTTCTGGCCCTACATGCGTCCGTCAATTGGCCGATTGGGGAGCTAATGTGATTAAAATTGAAGCGCCAGAAGCCATTGATGCCTCAAGCGGAATGGGTGGCGCACGCAACGGCCCCGACTTTCAAAATTTGCATCGCAACAAACGGGGCATCACGCTCAATTTAAAAGATCCTAATGGCGTTGCGCTGTTTAATAAGTTGGTTGAAACCGCAGATGTGGTTGTTGAAAACTTTCGCCCAGATGTTAAAAATCGTTTAGGAATTGATTACGAGACACTAAAAGCTGTCAACAAAGGTATCGTGCTTGGAAGTATTTCAGGCTTTGGTCAAGATGGCCCATATGAACGGCGCCCCGGCTTCGATCAAATTGCTCAAGGTATGGGTGGACTGATGTCAATCACCGGATTGCCCGGCCAAGGCCCCGTCCGGGTCGGCATTCCCGTTGCTGATTTGACCTCAGGTATTTTCTGTTCTTTGGGGATTATGATTGCTTTGTTAGAGCGCGACGAAACGGGCGTTGGTCAATGGGTTCAGTCATCCCTGCTGCAATCTCAAATCGCGATGCTCGATTTTCAAGCCGCCCGATGGCTGGTCAAGCAAGAGGTTGCGGGGCAGGCGGGTAATAACCACCCAACAAGCATCCCAACCGGTGTCTTTAAAACATCCGATGGCCATATTAATATTGCAGCATCTGGTGACGCCATGTGGACCCGCTTATGTGATAAGTTGGGTGCCGATGAAATGCGGGATAACCCCAATTATGCAACCGGCGAATTACGCTCAAGCAATCGTAACGCCGTTAATTCAGCCATTGAAGCTTTTACCCTAACCAAAACATCAGCTGAATGGATAGAATCGCTTGCTGGCGCGGGGGTTCCCTGTGGTCCGATTTATTCAATTGATCAAGTGTTTGCAGATCCACAAGTTCAACATTTGGGTATGGAACATCAGGTCGATCACCCAGAACTGGGCAAAATTAATTTGGTTGGACAAGCGATTAAGCTCAGTGGGCACGAATCGCGAAAGGGAATCCCTACTCCAGAACGGGGGCAACATACGAACGAGGTGCTAGCTGACTTGGGCTTGAGCAGCGATGAAATTCAAAGCCTAAGTGATGGTGGTGTAATTTAATGACTACATCTGTGTTGGAAATGAAATATTAGGATCTGTCGGGCAACATCATTTGTGGAGGGGCAGAGATGAAGTTTTCAAATGAACTGATGAGCGCGCTACCGGGTGCAGACTGGCAACGCATCGAGACGTGGGCTGCTATTGCTGGAATGACACCTGCGCAATACCTAGCGTTATGTATTCGCCGCGGGCATGCATTGGTCAAAGAAGATTTGAAACACGTCCCTGTCGATTTGAAAATATCTACTGGCCCAGAAAACACCAAATAACAAGGCTTCAGGCTTTACGTGGGTTGATAGTGTAATTCTTTAAGCACTAGAATGTCTGTGATTTGAATGTGGCCCGCTTTTGTGATGACATCAACACTGCGCAACTTAGCCAAAGCTCTTTAAAAAATTTTGCACTCCATCCTTAAATACTTTGCGTTTAACCCCTTATCGCAAGGCAATGTGAGGGCTATAGACGTTTGATCGTCATTTACGGCATTAAGCGAATAATCGGCCAATCGTTTCGTTGTTTGCAGAAGTTGTAAACGCTCTAAATGGCGTTAAATGCCGGTCACGTTACTAGCAACTTGGTGCATTAAATACTCGCTTGTACTTGGGTATTGGGCAGTAATTTAATGAAGTACGAAAGCGGGGATGATTAAGGTTGTACATTTCCGAACTGTTTTTGTAATAGAATTATTACTTCTTCCGCTTATAGCGGACGTAAGCCCAGCAACGTCACCTTTTTCACAAATCACTAAAACAGCATGTTTTCTATCGTCAGAGCCTAAATAGAGTTGTACGACACCATCCAATATAAAATAAAGCTGATCCGCTTGGGCTCCGGATTTATAAAAGTAGCTGTTGTATTTGAAGGTTTGGCAATGTTCTCATGCTGATTCTATCGCCAATTCTTTCAAGTCCCTAAATAAAGTAGATTCTTTGATGAGTTTAAGAGCTTCAAAATTCAATATATGTGCATTCGAATGGGCTCCTAAAAAATTACATCTTAGTCTAGGCTACCCTTGATTTAATAAGTGAGTATCACGGGGAATTCTGTTAATACTTGATATAAATAAACCACTGTTCTGAGGTTCCGTTAGAAATGCTTGAAATATACGTTGATGGCGATGCATGCCCCGTTAAAAATGAAATTTTTAGGGTGGCTGAGCGCCATAACTTAAAAGTTTACTTGGTCTCAAACAGTTGGATCAGGATTGGTGAAAACCCGCTTGTTGAGCAAGTGGTTGTATCCCAAGGCCCTGATATTGCCGATGATTGGATTGCGGAACGGATTGGGGATGGCGATATTGTTGTTACGTCTGATATTCCCTTGGCGGACCGATGTATTAAAAATGCCGCGCAGGCTTTAGCTCCAACGGGAAAACCGTTTACCCCCGATAGCATTGGAATGGCTTTAGCCGTTCGCAATCTAATGACAGATTTGCGCGAGACTGGGGAGGTCACAGGCGGTAATGCAAGTTTCAATAAACAAGATCGGTTACGCTTTTTGTCCAAACTGGAAACCCAGATACAGGCTATCAAACGTCGTTAAATAATTTAGATCTTTAGTACGAGATCATCGCGAGGTCGATCAATTAACAATCAAGGGATCATTATTTTGGCGTATAGCTGTTGCGATTTTATGGGCTGTATCTTTGTCCGCAACTTGGCAATTTTTGGCTGCATCAACAGTGCGGCGGGTGCTCTTCTGAAAGGGGCCAGATCAGTAGCTTGTTAATTCCTAGCGTCGCATCTTCGGTAATTTGCTTTAAATTCTCCATACTAAATTCCCCGAGTTATTGGCGTTAAGTCGCTTAGCATCTATTTTTAACTGTATTAGGTGCTCACTAAAACCTTTAAGGCATTCCAGCTTGCCTTTTGAGCGGAGAGCTTTTTCTGTTCGGCATTGTTGAAAAGCCTTGAAAACTAGTCGAGTTCCTGCGACTTTCCGCCTATCAAGATGGGGAAAGAAATCCGCAGAATGGATGAAATTTATGAATTCTGACTTTAAGGTGAGATAATGCTGAAACCAATTCCCATAAAGATCAATGAAATATACGTTCCAGCAAAATGGCGTAAAACGCTTGATGCTGAAAAAGTAGAAAGGTTGGCCGAAGGTATTATGGATGAGGGGCACAAAACTCCTATTCAATTGCGTAAAGGCGATGGGCGGTATGTTCTGATTTCAGGGTTCCATCGCTTAGAGGCACTCAAAGCGTTGGGTGAAGAAAGCGTTACCTCAATTATTGTCGGCTCAAAAAAATTTTGAGTATAGCTTTCTAATTTTAGTCCGCAGCACCTGCATGGCTTAAAACGGCGTGCAATAATACATTCGTACCCGCAGCGCAGTCTTCTGGTGTAGCATTTTCAACTTCATTATGGCTAATGCCATCTTCGCACGGGATGAAAATCATCGCTGATGGAGCAATGCTTGCCATGTGAACGGCATCATGGCCTGCGCCTGAGCAAATATCGCGATGGGCATAGTTGGATATTTGAGCCCCTTCACGAACCGCTTCAACACATGCTTTATCAAAAGGCGTTGGCGCGAATT
>CALJEW010000017.1 GCA_938074585.1 uncultured Rhodospirillales bacterium
GGCCTGCGAAATTGATTTTTTTGTGGATTTCGAGTTTAAATCAATGATTTTACAAAAAGCTATTGGCGTTGTGTTTAACGAAGCCGTGCAAAAAATGATCAATGCATTTGAAGCCCGTGCCCACAAAATTTATGCCTCCCAACGCAATTTATAAGGACAACTCAACCTTGATCACCATAGACATTACAAAAACGTCCCAGTTCGGATAAGGTATGGAATTTGGCTAAGTGGTGGCACACGAAAAGATAAAAGGCAGCATGATCCCGTTTTCCTTCAAGCGCACCGAGTAACAAAGATCAGGCAACCCTCTGCTTTCCGTTTTAAAACGCAATTTAGATAAAGCAGAGTAAGTAAATGCAATCAAAATTGTCTGCGACGCTTTGGTCGCAGACAACTTCATGCTTGAAGAAGATGTTGAGCACTGTAACGGAAACACTAAAAACGGGGACAGCAAAAAAAGCTAAATTTCAGAACAGGTCCTATTCAGGTTTAGACACCTGTGTCCGCACGTCAACCCGTTTAAACACATCTGGGTTTAACGCCATCCCTAGTCCAGCGCCTTCTGGTGCGCTGATAAAGCCGTCTTTCACGGAGGGAAGGGAGGTGACGAAATCTTGATACCAACCATAATAAAACGCTCGAACCATTTCTTGAATAAAAGTATTGGGGGCATGGAGCGACATGTGGGTGGCAGCGGTCAGCGCCACAGGGCCGGTGCAGTCGTGTCCGGTGAACGGCACCCCATGAGCATCACACATAGCAGCGATTTTGCGGGCTTCGGTTAATCCGCCGCCCCAAACGATGTCCATAATCGCCAAGCCGATATCCGCCTGCTCAAGTAAACTTCTGAACTGTGCTTTACCGCCCAACAATTCACCCACGGCAATGGGGGTATCAACTGAACAAGCGACTTTCCCAATATTTTGCATATGCTCCATATGAACAGGATCTTCAATCCATGTCAGATCAAAATCTTTAAGAGCATGACAAATGCGTTTGGCCGTGGGCACATTCCACAAAGAATGTAATTCACACATAATTTCCATTTTATCACCAACCGCATTGCGAATTTTCTCGAACGGCTCAATGGCTTTTTTCAAATCTGCGTTCGAGATGTAAGTGCCGCCGGATGCTTCGGCTGCAAAATCAAACGGCCAGATTTTCATGCCGCGAATGCCCATTTCCAGCAAGCTTTCGGCCAATTCACCGGCTGTATTTAAAAAGCCTTCCAAATCTTCATAAGGACCGACGTTTTTTTTCACGTTCAAGCCAAAATTGGCCGTAACTTGCGCCGATGCCTTTCGCACATAGGTGTATCCGGCACACGTATTGTAAACCCGGACCTTATCGCGCGATGCACCGCCCAACATTTGGTAAATCGGCTGATTGGCTGATTGACCCCAAATATCCCACAAGGATATATCTACAGCAGATGTTGCGCGCATTTCAGCCCCAGAACCACCGCGCCCGGCATATCCAGTCATCCGGCTTGAATGTTTTTCGATCTCTAACGGGTTTTTGCCGATTAAATAAGGTGCAATAAATTCATGAATATGAGATCTAACGGCATCAGCTCCAAAAAAAGTTTCGCCCAATCCAATCAAGCCTTCATCTGTATGAACTTGCACCCAAAGCACATTTGGTAATTCATCCACATGGATGGTTTTAATTTCTGTTACTTTCATTAAATTAAGTTCCTGTATTAAGTAAAGTTATTGATCTAATGATTTGTTTATAAGAAATAATCCAAATTTTACCGTTGCCATTCGAACAGCAGTTCTATCTCCTGTAAAAACATGCCGTTCATGCAAAGTGAAACCATTTTTCCGCCCAACAGCCATATGAACAAGCCCAATAGGTTTCTCGTCAGAGCCGCCGCCAGGCCCTGCAACCCCAGTCACAGATAGGCTAACGTCACCATCTGAATGAATTATTGCCCCTTCAGCCATTGCGCGTGCAACGTTTTCACTAACAGCGCCAACGGTCTCGAAGTATGAATTTGGAACACCCAACATTTGGTGTTTAGCTTGGTTGGTATACGTAATGAAACCACGATCAACCACATCAGATGATCCAGAAATTGCTGTTAAACACCCGGTAATTAAACCACCTGTGCACGATTCTGCTGTCACAATTTGTAGCTCGGCACCCCGACAACGCTCTAAAACCTGTTCGGCTACCTGTACAATTTCATCTGGGAACATCTTAAATGACTTTCATTTGGTAAAGGACGTAAACAGCTCCGCCAGAATAAATAGCTGCTATAACGTCATCAAGCATGACCCCTAAGCCACCCTTGACTTTTTGATCTGCCCAGCACGCAGGCCACGGCTTAAAAATATCGGCTAAACGAAATAAAACGAATCCAACGGCATAAATGATCAGGTCTGTTGGTACGAAAGCTAAGGTTAACCATTGCCCAGCCACTTCATCAATAACAACGGGGCCTGGGTCATGGGCGCAGGACTGGACCATATAAAAATTTGATGCCCAAATTCCGATGAAAAAAACCACAATACTGGCGGCAAAAAGGGCCCATTCACCCCCATACATCGAAATAACCCACGCGCAAGGAAGAGCGGCAAGCGAGCCCCACGTTCCGGGGGCTTTAGGTAAATACCCAAAACCAAACCACGTTGCTAATAAAACACCGGGAGATCGCAAACTCGGATTCGCGCTCGTTTTACCTGCTGAGATTGATAATTCATCCATAATTGATATCTAAATCTTTAAATAACAATTGTCCAGATAGCTATAGTCAGCATATATATTAGCTCAGTTTATCTTCACATTTGAGATAAATCCCTTGCATGAAAATTCCTTAAAATATACATTTGCTTTGTACTTTATTATATTTTTAGACGTGTTTGCACAAAAATTTGTAGATAGATAAATTGAATTACTACTTCTTTTATAATTGCAAACGCAAAAATGTAATACAACACTTTTACGGCAGGAACTGCTGCTGAGGGATACGGAATGATAAACAAGAAACGCCCAAAATCGATCATTGGGCGCTTAAAACTTACCTTTCCTGAACGACAAGTTCATATTCGGACTAACGGTCATGTTAAATTTATAAAGATATCAACCGCATTTCAAGCGACTTTTGCCTGTTTGATGGCTGCAGCGCTCATGTGGACAGGATTTTCCAGTTGGAGCTTTTCGCAGCACATTAAAATTGTCGATATTAAAGACAACAAAATATCAAACGCTCGCCTCGCATATCATAGCCTTTTGGGAGAAGTAGCCGAGTATCAAAAAAAATTTAGCGGTATTACAGAAGATTTAGAAAGCAACCACTCTATGATGTTGGGTTTGGTTGAAAAGAACTCATCTCTCCGCCAAAGCTTAAACAGCGTATCTCAGGAATTGGTTGTAACTGAGACTGAGCGCAGAAGAATTGAAGGCGCACGTGAAAAATTAAAATCGGAATTGGTTGGAATTGAAAATCAGCTTCGCGATACAGCATCAAGAAATTTTTCACTTAAAGACAATCTATCAAATGTTGAAGATGACTTGAATTCTGTTATGGCAGAACGCAACGTGGCCTTATTCGAAAGCACTCGTGTACGACGTGAACTGAG
>CALJEW010000018.1 GCA_938074585.1 uncultured Rhodospirillales bacterium
GTAACCCTTAAAGCTTGCGTCATTAATCCTACGATGAATGGTTGGCTTATGGTTTGATGGCGACCAATAGGGAGCGCCACGTTTTCATAAGCGCGGGATTTGAAGGGATCTGGCAAAAAAATCTCGCGTGGGACGCCTTCAATGGCTTTCAACACGGCCGGGTCTGTAATTCCA
This sequence comes from uncultured Rhodospirillales bacterium, assembly GCA_938074585.1. Lineage (GTDB taxonomy): Bacteria > Pseudomonadota > Alphaproteobacteria > Rhodospirillales > Casp-alpha2 > JABMNT01. The sequence goes on from CALJEW010000018.1 coordinate 175, forward strand.
TTATTGCGTAATACGGCGATCAACTGTGCAATGTTTTCGGTTGTATTCACTTAAGTGTAGCTTTCAGTTTTTTTAAGCTGGCATTATGAGTTAAATCAGTGCTGAGGGGGGTGATGGAGATCGCACCGCGCAGAACGGCTTCCAAATCTGTACCCTTTGCTACGCGGTCTTCGACGCGCTGGGGGCCAATCCAATAATATTTTGCGCCCCGGGGGTCCGTTCCTGGGGTTAAATCACCACCAATTTTCCGTCGCCCTTGTCGTGTGATTTCAATCCCGGTAACGTCATTGGGGTTAACCGGTGGAAAGTTGACGTTCAGGAATACATTGGTTGGCAAATCAGTTTTCCATAATTGCTTGATGACGACTGGCAGCCAATGTGCAGCACTGGCCCAATGAACGGTACGGGTATCTGAGTAAACTTGGCTGAAAGCGATGGAGCGGACACCCAAAAGTGCGCCTTCCATAGCAGCGGCTACGGTGCCGGAATAGATGACATCTTCGCCAAGATTACCGCCTTTATTGATCCCTGTTAAAACGATATCCGGGCGGCATTCTTTCATGACTTCTGAAATGCCTAAAAGAACGCTGTCGGTAGGGGTCCCATCGACGCCATAGCGTTGCTTCGAGATTTTGCGAATGCGTAACGGGCGTCTTAGGGTCAATGAATGGCTGGTCGCACTTTGTTCCGTTTCAGGGCCAACCACCCAGACCTCTTTAACCAACGGCTTAATGGTACGTTCTAAGGTTTTAAGCCCCGGTGCGCCAATGCCATCATCGTTCGAGATCAGAACCCGTGCGTTTTTCAAATTCATATTCTTAATTCACTGGGGCTTTAATAACGTCGATTTCACCCATATAGGGCCGCAAAGCTACTGGGATGTTGATTGATCCGTCTTCTTGCTGATAGTTTTCAAGAACGGCAATTAACGTTCGGCCAATAGCTAAACCAGAACCGTTTAAGGTATGGACGAATTTAATCTCTTTTTCGCCTTTTTCACGGTAACGGGCTTTCATACGGCGGGCTTGGAAATCACCACAATCAGAGCACGACGAAATTTCACGATAGGCATTTTGGCCGGGTAACCAGACCTCAATATCGAACGTTTTCCGGGCCCCAAAACCCATGTCTCCAGTAGCCAGAACAACAGTTCGAAAAGGCAATTCAAGGCGTTTTAATATCTCTTCAGCGCATTCGGTCATGCGTTCGAGTTCAGCCGTTGAATCTTCGGCTTTTGTTACCGATACCATCTCAACTTTACTAAAGTGGTGCTGGCGGATCATGCCACGCGTGTCGCGCCCGGCGGAGCCAGCTTCAGACCGGAAGCACCACGTCATGGCGGTATAGCGGTAGGGTAAATTATCGGCGTCAAGAATTTCACCAGCTACAATATTAGTTAAGGGAACTTCTGCCGTTGGGATCATCCAATAGCCATCCGTTGTCTTGAATAAATCGTTGCCAAATTTTGGCAGCTGACCAGTGCCGTACATGGTTGCGTCGTTCACTAAAGCGGGAGGGTTCACTTCAGTGTAGCCGTGTTCTTCGGTTTGTAGGTTTAGCATGAAATTGCCAAGTGCCCTCTCTAGCCGTGCTAGTGCGCCCGTTAATATGACAAATCGGGTTCCAGATATTTTGGCTGCAGTTTCGAAATCCATCATCCCAAGGGTTTCACCCAAATCGAAATGTTCTTTAGGATCGAACGCAAAAGTTGGCACGTTCCCCCAAGTCCGGACTTCAATGTTGTCCGTTTCATCATTACCAACGGGAACATCATCAAACGGGGTGTTGGGGATTGCCGATAGAACCGCATCTAATTCGGCTGCGGATTGGGCTTGCTCGGCTTCAGCATCGGCCTGTTCTTTTTTTGATTCAGAAACTTTTTCAATAATTTCTGAAGCGTCTTCGCCTTTTGATTTGGCAATTCCAATTTGTTTCGATAACGCGTTGCGTTCGGTTTGGATCTGCTGAGCCCGGGTTTGGGCGGTGCGCCGAACTTCGTCCATAGCGATCAGTTCAACTGACCGTGACGGAAGGTTTCGTTTCTTTAAGCCTTCGTCAAATTTTTCAGGGTTTTCACGAATCCACTTAATATCAAACATTTACGGGCCTTCGAAGTTAGTCGGGTTAGTTGGTGAGTTGGGCTTCAAGCTATCGGGTTCTGATTCTAAATCGTCATCATTTTCATAATCTTTGCCGTCAAAATCTTTGGCCTCAGGGGCATCATCCAATTCGTCATCGTCAACGTCATCATCATCTTCGCTTTCAACATCGCCCCGTTTTTTTTCAATCATCCGAACGCATATGATAGAGATTTCGTAGAGCAAAATGGTCGGAAGTGCCAAGCCAATTTGGCTGATGGGGTCTGGCGGGGTGAGGATAGCGGCTGCAACGAAGGCCATAACGATGGCGTATTTGCGTTTTTCTTTCATGCCTTTTGATGTGGCTAAGCCAACTTTACCCAGCAACGACATGACAACTGGAAGTTCGAAGCAAATACCAAAAGCAAAAATTAACCGCATGACGAGCGACAGATATTCATTAACTTTGGCTTCCAATTGAATAGGCATAGCTCCGGCGCCACCTGCAGATTCAAAGCTTAAGAAGAACTTCCAAGCAACGGGTAAAATATAGTAATAAACAAGGGCTGCACCCATGAAAAATAGAATCGGAGTTGCGATTAAAAACGGAAGGAATGCCGACTTTTCATGCTTATACAGCCCCGGTGCAATGAACATCCAGATTTGCATAGCAATAAACGGAAAGGCAACAAATATGGCGGCAAAAAAGGCGACTTTAATGTAGGTAAAAAACGCTTCGTGCATGGCCGTGAAAATCAGACGGCGGTCGCGGCCTGTTTCCGCCATAATATCGGCCAAAGGCTGAACTAAAAATTCATAGATGTTTTCAGAGAAATAGTAAAAGAACAAAAACAAAATAATAATGCTCAGCGCCGACCAGAGTAGGCGTTGGCGTAACTCAATCAAATGATCAAGCAACGGCATTTTTACATCTTCTATCGTATCACTATCAGCTAAGGTATCAGCCACTATTGTTATCCGTTTATCTTTGTTTCTGGCTGAGATTCTAATGGCTCAGCGCTTTCTACAACAGGAGTATCTGTTTCTGTTGTGGACGGAGCCTCACCTTCATTTTTATTCTCATCGTTATTCATGGCGTCAGCTGTTTCTTGAATGGCCGATTGAACATCACTCATGTCTAAATCTTGGTTTAGATTCCCTAGGGGATCTGATATTACTTTAATTTCTTCTTGAAGATCCATTTGGCCGATTCTATTGGCCTCTTTGCGGATATCGTCTAATTCGACTTCTTTGGCCACTTCATCAATACCGTTTTGAAATTCGCGTGCCATACCTTTGGCCCTGCGAACATAACCCATGACGGTACGAAGAGTGCGCGGAAGATCCCGTGGACCAACAACCAAAAGTGCCAGGACCCCAACAATAAATAGTTCCTGCCACCCGATATCGAACATGGCGGGTCAAACTCCAGACATTAAGCGTAAATAAAAAAAGAGATAGTAAACAAAATATTACGGAATAAATACACCCGAAAACCTCAATTAGCTACTCGACGCTTTGTCTTTATCTGAAGCTTCAGTTGAACCAGCAGCTTCAGAATTCAAAGTTTTCGGTTCTTCTGGCTTATCGTCTGAAGCCGCTTCTTCATCTTTCATACTTCTTTTGAACGACTTCAAGCCTTTGCCGAAATCACCCATGAGCCGCGAAATTTTCCCGCCGCCGCCGAAAAGCACAAGAACAACGACCAACACGATTAGCCAGTGCCAAATACTAAATGCACCCATATTCTTTTTCCGTTCTTATAATTATACCGTTTAAAGTTACCAAATAATGTCAGATTTCTCCGGTAGGGGCAATGCATGCAATCGGCTAATAATTGAATTTATGCTTTGTCCGGGTCTAGGGGCTCGGCTTCTACTTCTTGTTCTTCCATTAAGGCTTCTGGTGGTAGCTCTGCAGCGTCTTCATCTGCAAGGACGATTTGCATTTCTTCATCCAGCTCCTCTTCATTTGGAAGACCACTGCCTTTTGCCCCAAAAGAACCCCGCGATGCGTAAGCATTGATTGCGGGGCCAGATTCTAATAACCCTGCTGCCTTCAAGTCTTCCATGCCCGGCAGATCGCGAATATCGTTCAGGCCAAAGTGGTCTAAAAATGCATCGGTTGTGCCCCAAGTGACTGGGCGGCCCGGTGTTTGGCGGCGCCCACGGGGTTTGATCCAGTTAGCTTCAAACAACAAATCCAGCGTCCCTTTAGATAAGCTAACACCTCGAATTTCTTCGATTTCGGCCCGGGTGACAGGTTGGTGATAAGCGCAAATAGCTAGCGTTTCGATGGCGGCGCGCGACGGCGCGCGTCCTACATCAACTTCTTTGTTAAGAAGTTCAGATACATCTTGCGCCGTGCGGAAAGCCCACGATTTTCCGGCCCGAACTAAATTAACACCCCGACTTTCGTAATGCATTTGCAATTTAATAAGCAACTCCGATAAGTCAACATCATCGGGCAATCGGCTTTGTATTGCGCGTTCAGATACCGGTTCGGGGGATGCAAATATAAGCGCTTCTATAATGCGCATGTGTAGGGGGTCTATATCGCTCATTCTTGTTTATCACTTTCGCTGTGCGTCGGGCTTGTCGCTGTGGTGTTGCCATCGTCTTCTTTGCGGATCCCCGGTTTGATATCAATGGATCCATACGTTGTATTTTGGCGTACTGTTAAACGTCCCTCTTTTGCTAATTCTAAACTTGCAGCAAAGGTTGAAGCCACCGCAGAACGGATAATTAAACCGTCTTTAAGGCCTTCGGGAAGAAAATCCCACAAATTTTGCCAAGCTGGAATGGGACCCAGTAATTTGCGCAAGCGAATCAGGGCTTCTTCGACCGTATAAATCTCGAAAGATTCGATTTGCATAGGCCCCGCCCCTTCTTTACGGCGTTTTTGTTCGCCATACGCCTTTAACAGTTCGAATAAAGATAATTCGTATATTGTTGTAATATTTGTTCTAAAGCGTTCGGGTTCGCCGCGCTTGAAAAAAAACATACCTAAACGCGGGCGCGACATTAAGCTTGTCCCCGCATCGCGCATGGCTTGCAAACGGCGCAATTGAAATTGTAAGGCCGCGGCCATTTCGTCGCCTGTGGGTTCGTCTTCGTTGCCCATGTTTGGCAACAATAGTTTTGATTTCAAAAAGGCCAGCCATGCGGCCATAACCAAATAATCAGCAGCTAATTCTAAATTCTGCTTACGGGCCGCTTCAACAAATTTTAAATATTGCGTTGCTAGAGCTAAAATTGAGATGTGGGCTAAGTCAACTTTTTGCTTACGAGCCATTTCCAACAATACGTCAATGGGGCCTTCGTAACCTTCCAGGTCAACAACAAATGCCGTGTCGACGCTTGGCGTCTCGAACGCTTGCCCGTCTTCAAACTCTTCCGTTGTGTCCATCAAACAACCTTTTTGGCGGAGACTGCCATCATATCAATCCAAATAATGTCAGGAGCAACATCCTTAGGTATTCCGTTGGTGCAGCCACCAACCAGCTGAAGATATTTAAATCTACGTTGATTTTTCCACCAATATAAGGAAGTAAAAATAACGCGCCTAACAAAATAATAAAGCCAAACCGCTCAAGCAGAGCAAATTTAATGGCTAAGGGGCCGGGCAAAATACCAACTGCTACCCTGCCTCCATCTAATGGCGGTAAGGGGATCATATTAAAAACACAGAGTAATAAGTTAATTAACACGGCATTACGCAAGTTAATTGTAACCCAATTACGTACATCCCCATCTAATAAAACCGTCGCATGAAGCAATGCTGTTGCGACAATAGCGATCAGCATATTGCTAACTGGTCCAGCAAGTGCAACTAAAACCATATCGCGGCGCGGGTTTCGCAATGCGCCAAATTCAACTGGAACTGGTTTAGCAAAGCCAAACATCAAGCTTCCCCCAGAACCAACTAATAACAAAGCCGGTAAGAGAATTGTGCCAAAGGGGTCGATGTGTTTGATCGGATTAAAGGTTACCCGGCCTTGGTTATAGGCTGTATCATCGCCTAATTTCCATGCAACCCAGCCATGCGCTGCTTCATGAAGTGTAACGGCGAGAAGGACCGGTAATATCCATATGGATGCGATATAAGCAATCGTCGTGAAATCGAAATCCATCAGCTTTTAAATCCGTCCACCGGTAAGGCCTTTTAGGCGGGCTAATGCATCGTCAGCATTAAAGGGAGTGCGTTGTTCTGAGTTTCGGCGCAAAACTTCACCACGGATAATTCGTGCTGCTGTGTCTTCTGAAATAGATAATGTTTGGTCTGCGACCTGTACCATTTCATTGATTTTACCACTACAATGCAAAGCAATATCACAGCCTGCTTCAATGGCTTTGCTGGCCCGGTCCCCAAGCCCACCGGATAAGGCTTTCATGCTGAGATCATCGGATAGTATGACACCTGAGAAACCAAAGTCGTTGCGGATAAGCCCACGCACGATCATTGCTGAATGGGTTGCCGGGTTGATACGATCAAGAACGTTATAAATAACATGAGCCGTCATTGCCCATGGCATGTCAGATAAGCTTCTAAAGGGGGCAAAGTCTGTGGCTTCCAAAGTATCGCGAGATGCATCGACGGTGGGAAGTTCTTCATGCGTATCGACGGTGCTGCGCCCGTGCCCTGGAATGTGTTTAATAACGGGTAAAATACCGCCTTGAAGCAAGCCTTCACATGCGGCTTTTCCTAATCGGGTTACCTTTGCCGCGTCGCTACCAAAGGCGCGGTCGCCAATAATACCGTGTGCACCGGGTTGTGGAATATCAAGCACAGGCAAGCAATCAATCGTAATACCTAGGGTTCGTAAATCGTGGGCAAGCAGACGCGCATTTAAGCGTACGGCTTCTGCAACCCGTTTTGGATCATGGGTTTCAATCGCTTCAACCAATAAACGGGCTGAGGGAGCATTGCGCCAACTGGGTGGTCCTAAGCGCTGTACGCGGCCCCCTTCTTCATCAATCAATACCGGTGCATCAGCG
>CALJEW010000019.1 GCA_938074585.1 uncultured Rhodospirillales bacterium
GCAAGAATAAGTTCGCGCAAATAATTTGAGACCGCAACCACTGACAATACCTTTGTATACGGATAGGTTGTATTTGCGTCAATATAAAGCGTTCGCATATCAACGTTCCCATGCATGCTGACCGTATGTTGCGTTCCTGCAGGAATGCATATCGCGCCATCTGGGGGAACGACCCATGCTTCTTTTATAGTCCGCAAACGCATGGTTCAGCTTACGGCATATAGCAGTTGGTCTCGATCGTGATCGTGCAGCGGTGTCTCATACCCATAATTAAAGATTTTCGACATGGCCCCAATCGTCTGGGGGAGGTCTTGAAAGCCTAGGGGGGCAGTGCTGCGTTGGTTGTGAATTGACATGGTCAGATTTGCCCAAGCGAAGTATCAAATTGGACTATTCTAGATAAAGATTGTCATGGCATAGCAATTCAGACAATTATAGATTTATAAATCGCTATAATATGAATGGCAAATATTAGGATTCTATATCGTGATCACCAGAGACCGAACCTACTTTTTACTACTTAATATTGGCCATTTTATGGACCATTTATTCACTCTCATTTTCGCAACGGTTGCAGCACTCGCATTGCACCGTGAATGGGGTGTTGGATATGCAGCACTTTTGGCTTACGCGACACCGGGATTTTTTGCCTTTGGTTTGTTCTCGTTACCAGCGGGTTGGTTAGCCGATAAATGGAGCCGCGATGGAATGATGTGCGTGTTCTTTATCGGCATTGGATTAGCCTCGATCACCACAGGCTTTGCTCAAACGCCCTTACAAATTGGCTGTGGTTTGTTCGTTATTGGAATGTTCGCTGCGATTTATCATCCTGTTGGTTTAGCGATTGTCACCATGCGGTGGAAAAATACTGGAATGCGTATAGCTTCGAACGGAGTTTGGGGTAATTTGGGTGTGGCAAGTGCGGCCTTGATAACTGGATATATGATCGATCATGGCGGTTGGCATATGGCGTTTATTCTGCCGGGCATTTTTTCGATCTTCATGGGCTTCGTCTATATGGCGTTTACATGGAATGACATCCATTTTGACCACACGACAAAAAAGCAAGAACCATCAACTTCTGAAGTCAATCAGTCGCCATCGCATCGGACTTTGATTTTACGGGTCTCGGCGATTGTGTTCCTGACAACTGCAGTGTCATCCGTTGTTTTCCAATCAACGACGTTCGCACTTCCAAAAATATTTGACGAGCGCATGCAGGGCCTTGCACTAAACTTATCCCAGTGGACAGACAGCGTTGGCGCATCAGGTCATGGTGATGTGGCGACTGTCATTGGTTCGTTAGCGTTTATTGTTTTTGCCATAGCATCAATGGCTCAATTAGCTGTTGGGTTATCGCTAGATCGCTTTGGCCCACGTCCAGTGTTTATGATTGTCGCAACCGTTCAGTTTGTTTTCTTTTCCTTAATGCCGGGGCAAGTTGACGGTGTTGCCTTGGCAATTGCATTTGGCTTTATGTTGGGCGCATTTGGTCAAATCCCGATTAATGATTTCATGATCGGCAAGATGGCCAGCGGGGCCTTCCGTGCTCGTATCTATGGGGTCAGATATGTGGTTTCATTTTCAGTGTTAGCAATTGCATTACCCTTGATCGCCTACGTTTATGCAAATTGGGGCTTTGATTCCCTGTTCCGCATTCTGTCTGGTGCGGCTGTGGTGATCTTTATCGCAGTGATCATTTTACCCAAAAAACTACCAACTCCAGAAGCGCTTCCGGCTGCAGCTGAATAGATTTTGTATTGAGAAGGGGGGCTTTATGCCCCCCTATTAATAACCTGAGTTCTTAAGCAACCCGGTCGCCTTTTTTGAATTTTGCGGCCCGGTTATCAACACCTGGTAACATTTTTGCAGCATCGCGGGTGACGACTAAATCTAGAATCGTTGGCCGGTCTTTTGTTGCCATAGCGGTTTTTAAAGCGCCTGCTAACTCTGCTGGGTCTTCAACCCGTATTCCCTGACATCCAAACACTTCAGCTAATTTTGCGTAGTTCTGTTCATTCAAATCGCTGGACTGATAATTGCCTTTGCCATACATCAAATGTTGCAAGGCTTTGACGTATCCTGATGCCGCGTTGTTGACGATTATCAGCGTGAATGCCAACCCCATGCGCTTGGCTGTTTCCAGCTCGCCCAAAACCATATTGAAACCGCCATCACCAGTGATCGAGACCACGGGGCGATCAGGCGCAGCTAATGCCGCACCCATGGCACCCGGAAGTCCGTACCCAATGGATGCAAAGCCCCGGTCTGGCACGAACCCACGGCCTGCTTGTTTGGTGTCATACAATAATCCGCCCCAGTGGGCTGCAAACCCACCGTCTGCCACCAAAATGGCGTCGGCTGATAAGTTTTCGTTTAATTCGAGCAATACCCGCGCCATATCAATGGGCTGTTCGTCTGAATTCATACGCGCCGATACGCCGTCGCGCCATTTGGTCATGGCAATAGGAACGGTGGCTGCGTAATCGGCATTTTGAGTGCCTAAGTCAGTGCGGATGTTTTGCACCGCTTCATGCAAATCTTGAAGACCTTCTTTGGCATCAGACCACAAGCGCAAAGCAGGTTTGTACGTTCTGTCAAACTCTTCGGCGACAATTTCCATATGAATTACGGTTTGTTCGGGGGCCGGAAGGCTATAGCGTTTTGTTGCGATTTCACCGAGCTTACATCCAACCACTAACAAACAATCAGACTTTGCAATCAGATCATTTGCAATCCGGTCATAGCGCCCAAAAAGCCCAGCGCTTAATGGATCAGAACACGCTATACCGCCTTTGCCTGAAAGAGTGTGGGCTACGGGGATGTTGTTCGCTTTCGCAAATTGCATCAATTCATCGTGAGCAAAGCTGATGTGAATACCGCCACCACATAAAATCATTGGGGTTTTAGCGTTTGCAATCAGTTCAGCCGCTTTTACTAACTCTCCGCGTGCGGCGCGGGTTCGCATGCTGGGTGCTGTTTCGAAACACGCATCCACATCAAAATCTTTAGGAACGAAATTGAACGTTCCGTGGCAAATATCTTCTGGGATTGCAACGACAACCGGGCCTGGACGGCCGCTGGTAGCAACGGCAAAGGCGCGGCGGATTAATTCTGGGATACGCTCGATCATTTCAACCCGCAAAAACTCTTTGCAAGCGGGTTTTAAAATGTCCGCTTGATTGGTTTCTTGGGTCATGTTTTTCCATGAATGAGCCCGGTGGGTATCGCCTACTAATACAACCATTGGAGACCCGGCGTTCAAAGCTTCAACCAATCCGGTAACTAAGTTCGTAGCTCCCGGTCCAAGCGTTGCGTCACACACACCAACCCGGCCACTGACTTTGGCATAAGCATCGGCGGCAAACACGGCGCAGCGTTCGTCGTTAATCAGGTTGTGGTTTAATTCCAATCGGCGAGCAGCATCATAAAAAGGAAGCAGCTGAAACCCACCCATTCCAAACATAGGGCCAATTTTAAAAGCTTGAAGTATCCGAACTAATGCTTCGCCACCGGTCATTTCATTTGTATCAGTCATCTTATTTTCCAACTCGATTTAATGTTTTTTCAATAATTTGTTCAGCAGTAATGCGGACTTCATCTTCCATGGTCGGCGCATAGCTAATGGGAATGCGCGGGGCCCCAATACGCAAAGGGGCAGACTTTAGATCAGAAAATACATTTTCTGTAACGGATGCTGCAATTTCAGCACCAAAGCCACCAACCTGAACTGCTTCGTGAACAACAATTAAATGCCCGGTTTTGCAAACACTCTCAAACACCGTCTTTTTGTCCCATGGCCAAAGTGTACGTAAATCAATGACTTCCGCATCGACACCTTTTGCAGCCAACCCTTCGGCGGCTTCCATAGATGTGTGGAACATAGCTGACCACGATACGATGGTCACGTCTTTGCCGGGTCTTGCAACGCGGGCTTTGCCAATGGGCAAAATTTCGGCCCCATCATCAACCGGGCCTTCAAAATCCCATAGACTTTTATGCTCTAGATATACAACCGGGTCATCGCAACGGATTGATTCCATTAACAAGGTTCTATTATCAGCTGGTGTTGACGGCATAACGACAACCAATCCCGGAATATGGGCGTACCACGCTTCTAATGACTGTGAATGCTGCGCCGCTGATGAACGCCACAAGCCGGACGGTTCACGCACCACCATAGGAACACGGGTTTGTCCGCCGAACATATAGCGGGCTTTGGCTGCTTGGTTGACCAATTCATCGACCGCACACAAAGCAAAGTCAGAAAACCGCATTTCAACAACCGGGCGGGTGCCCATCATCGCAGCTCCAACGGCTGAACCTAAAATACAGCTTTCTGATATGGGCGTGTCGGCAATTCGATCTTTACCAAATTCAGTTTGTAATCCGTGGTATTGTCCAAACACTCCACCGCGGCCCAAGTCTTCGCCTAATGCCCAAACGGAGGTATCTTCACGCATCATTTCAGCTAAGCCCTCACGGCCCGCCTCTAAATATGTCATCTGTTTCATTAGAAAGCCTCCGTTTGTGGGTTGCCAATATCTTGAACATCTTTGTACGCATCAAGGGCAGGGGGAAACGATGCGTCGCGGGCAATTTTATACACCCGCGTCATTTCTGCCGTTGCTTCGTTATCGAACTTATCGAGTTGTTCGGCAGATACCCCATCTTCAACTAATAAATTACGGCACCGAGCTATGGGGTCGTTTGACCACTTTCCATCCGCTTCCCCATCAGGACGATAGGCAGCAGGGTCTGTGCTGGTGTGACCTTCTAGTCGGTAGGTGAGGAAATGCAACAAATGTGGACCACTTTTTTTGACCCGCTCAATGTAATCTTGGGCGGCTTGATCAACGGTAATAATATCGTTACCATCAAATGTTTCAGCCTTAATCCCCAAAGATTGGGCACGGACAACAGGGCCACCGCCTGCTGTTGTTTCTTTTGTGTGGGTGGTGGCTGAATAGCCATTATCTTCACAGATAAATAGGATGGGAAGGTTGTAAACTTTGGCCCAGTTCAAGCCTTCTAAAAAAGGCCCCCGATTGATCGCACCATCACCAAATATACAGACAACTATTTTATTTTCGCCTTTTAATTTGATTGCATGGGCGGCACCAACCGCAATATTGATGTTGGCTCCGACAACACCGTTCGCCCCTAACATGCCAACGCTAAAATCAGCGATGTGCATAGAGCCACCTTTCCCGGCGCAATTGCCACCTTCTTTTCCTAAAAGCTCAAGCATCATAGCGCTTGGGTCGGCACCTTTGCTTAAGGTGTGGCCATGGCCCCGGTGGGTTGATAGTAAAATATCATCCTTGTTCAAGTTTTCACAAACCCCAACCGCTGCGGCTTCTTGGCCGATGGATGGATGGATCGCGCCCAAAACCAAGCCTTCGTTTTTGGCGTTAATAGCGGCGCGTTCGAACGCTCTGATCCGACACATTTGTTTGAAAAGTTGAGCGTAGCGTCGTTGATCGAAGTTTTTAGTAGGCATCATTATATAACTGCATAAATCCGCAGCTCCCTTTTTACATCAAATTTTTTTTGGTTTATTATCAAGTGACTGCCAGTTTATACTTAATACTAGTTCTAGTGGGTTAAGTAATCCGCGACCCCCTGTCAATCACCTATTAAGTTAAATCGAACACTCATGACCACAACTATTTTCTCCAATGAATTTGCATCAAAAATAGAAATAGCAGGGACGATTACGAAAATCCCCGCAAGTGCTGTGGGGAAAGTCATTATTTCAGGATCGCACGGCGGCGAATTACCAGCCGGTCTCGCGATTCGTGCAGGTGTGCGAGCTGTTATCTTAAATGATGCGGGTTGTGGGCTTGAAGATGCGGGGATAGGATCGCTTCCTCTTTGCCAAAGTTTTGGCATGGCGGCGGCAACGGTTAGCAATAACAGCTGTCGGATTGGCGATGCCGATGATATGGTAGTGCAGGGCATCATTAGTCATGCCAATCAAACGGCGCTGGATTGTGGAGTTCAGATTGGGCAAACGTGCATACAAGCAGCTGAGGCATTAACTACCGCCCCAAACCCCGCTCAAAATTCACCTCCGAAGTTTACGGAACACCGGGAAGTCTTAACGTTAGAAAATGCTCAGCGTCAATTGATCATGGTAGATAGCGCGTCCATGGTACTCCCCGAAGATGCGGGTCAAGTGGTGCTAACAGGATCGCACGGTGGGTTGATTGGCAACAACCCTAAAGCCGCCATTAAAGCCCCGGTTTTTGCCGCCATATACAATGACGCAGGAATGGGCTTCGACGATTGGGGTGTGACACGGTTGCCTGCGCTTGAAGATCAAGGAATTGGAGGTATCACATTAGATTGTATATCGTGCCGGATCGGTGATGCTGCATCAGCCTATGCAACCGGCATCGTTTCATGCGTTAACAATCGAGCTATAGCATTAGGCGTGCGGGTTGGAATGACGGCTCAAAAAACAGTCCATATTTTGTGTGGCTGATTAGGATTTTAAAACTGCCATAGTATCGATTTCAATTTGAAAGCCATGGTGTGAGGTGTTGCAGGGAATAATCGTGCAGGCTGGTCGTAGGTCGCCAAACACTTTAGCTTAACTAGTCCTAACTTCCGGCCACGCTGCAACATCGGATACATATACAGTTGTTAGAATGACATGGTCTATTTTACTTTCAGCTTCATCTAAAATAGCGCTTAAATTAGC
>CALJEW010000020.1 GCA_938074585.1 uncultured Rhodospirillales bacterium
ATCGCACATAAATTCCCAGCTGAAAAAGCGCAAACGACACTCAACAGCATTGATATTCAGTTGGGCCGAACGGGCGTATTAACACCTGTCGCGCGGTTGGAACCGGTTACTGTTGGCGGCGTTGTTGTATCGAACGCAACATTACATAACGACGATGAAATAAAACGCTTAGATGCCCGCGTGGGTGATGCGGTGATTATCCAGCGCGCGGGAGATGTTATTCCTCAAATTGTTGAAGTGCTTTTGGATAAACGTCCTGCCTTGTCTGTGCCTTTTGAATTCCCAATCCAGTGTCCAGCTTGTGGCAGTGCGGTTGTGCAAGAAGAAGTTGAAGTAGCAAAGCGCTGCTCCGGCGGGTTGATTTGTCCGGCTCAAGCAATCGAGCGGTTACGCCATTTTGTATCGCGCAATGCGTTTGATATTGAAGGCTTGGGCGGCAAGCATATTGAAACTTTTTGGAACGATGGATTAATTAAAACACCGGCTGATATTTTTAGGTTACCTCAAAAAATCAAAGATGCAGGTAAGCGAGATGGCTGGGGGGATCAGTCTCTTCAAAACTTAGAAACTGCCTTAGAAGACAAAAAAAATATTAAACTGCCGCGCTTCATTTTTGCCCTTGGCATCCCACAAATTGGACAAGCCACGGCGCGAACGTTGGCTAAACAGTATGGATCGTTAGCTGGATGGCGAAGAGCTATGGATTTGGCTAAGGATCATGCTTCAGATAGCTACCAAGACTTAATCAATATTGATGGCATTGGCAGTTCAACCGCAGCCGGTATTTTGTTATTTTTTGCCGAAGACCAAAACCGCGCCGTTGTTGACGATTTGGATTATTTGTTGAGCGTTCAAGAATTCATTGTGCCTGATGAGAACACATCTTCCGTGGCTGGAAAAACAGTGGTCTTTACCGGAACTTTAGAAACGTTGGGGCGATCTGAAGCCAAAGTGAAAGCAGAAACTTTAGGGGCTAAAGTCGCAGGGTCGGTATCTAAAAAAACAGATATTGTTATCGCTGGGCCGGGGGCAGGATCGAAATTAAAGAAGGCTGAGGAACTTGGCATTCAAATAATAACAGAACAAGAATGGATCGAGTTGATCCAAAACACATAAAGAAATCGAACTTAAGGGAGAATTGAATGTCTATTCGTGAACGTATGACACCATCAAATTGCCTACCTAAAGACGGCTATGCCGGAACTTTAATTACACGTGTCGAGCTGCCCGGCGCAAACGGGGGCCCAACGGTCGCTATGATCCGTGAAGATGGCGTTTATGACATCATGTCTGTCGCCACCACAGTAACCGCGTTGATGGAGCTTGATAATCCTGCTGCGTCCGTGAAAAGTGCGACATTGGGGCCTAAGTTGGGCGACTTAGACAAATTGTTGGTCAATGCCGTGGCTAATGGGCGCGATTCGTCGAAGCCATATTTGCTAGCACCTTGTGATTTGCAAGCTTTAAAGGCGGCAGGTGTTACGTTCGCAGCCAGCATGCTTGAGCGTGTTATTGAAGAGCGTGCTAAGGGCGATCCGCAAAGAGCAGTAGAAATTCGCAAAGAAATAAACCAATCAATTGGCGTTGATTTGTCTGAAATTGTCCCCGGATCAGACGGAGCCCAGCGCTTGAAGGATGAGCTGATCGAGCGTGATTTATGGTCTCAGTATTTAGAAGTTGCCATTGGCCCAGACGCCGAAGTGTTTACTAAATCCCAACCGTTATCTGGGGTTGGACCCGGGGCTGACGTTGGCCTTCACCCGCGTTCAACTTGGAATAATCCAGAACCTGAGGTGGCTATTATTGTTAATAGCAATGGCGATATTAAAGGGGCAACGCTGGGTAACGACGTTAATTTGCGCGATTTTGAAGGCCGCAGCGCCTTGTTATTGAGCAAAGCCAAAGACAATAATGCATCCTGTGGTGTTGGCCCATTTATCCGACTTTTCGATGACACCTATTCACTGGATGATCTGCGCAAGTGTGATTTGAGTATGGAAGTTACCGGTGAAGATGGATACGTGCTTGAAGGAGCCAGTTCTATGTCACAAATCAGCCGCGATCCTGCTGACATTGTTGAGCAAACCATTGGCCGTGTGCACCAGTACCCCGATGGCTTTGTGTTGATGTTAGGGACGATGTTCGCGCCCACCGAAGATCGCGATACTCCTGGTGAAGGTTTTACCCATAAAATAGGTGATATCGTCTCCATCTCTACCCCGTCACTTGGTCGTTTAATCAATCGTGTCGACACCAGTGATAAATGCGAGCCGTGGACCTTTGGGGTCAAAGCCTTCATGGAGAATTTAGCAACGCGCGGGTACTTATAATAAACAGAAGCGTACAAATGAAGTTATTCATTGTTGCGTATGATATGAATAAAATAATCATCATGGCCGGTTTTTTACATAAAAGGGAGCCGGACATAAGTCTGCTTAGCATATTGGACTTTGATTATAAGTTAAGGCACCCCCATTCGGCTTTCCAGTCTCGTTTTTTACACTGTTTTACTTTTCAGACCTTTGGCCCTTGCCTAATAAGGGTAAAAGGAAGAACACGTCAGTTTGGGAATTATGGAATTAACCTCCTATGGAATTTATAAGGGCGATTGAAAAGAATCTGGTTATATGTATTAAGCGGCGAATTTGATTTTGGTGGAAGCTGGATTTTCAAA
>CALJEW010000021.1 GCA_938074585.1 uncultured Rhodospirillales bacterium
GCTACCGTTGCAAGGGACCCTATATTCATCAAAAGCTCGCCATCACCGGTAACAACAATGACCTTTTTATTTGGTGCCGACATGGCAACGCCCAAGCCCATTGATGTAGCAGCACCCATAGCACCCGCCATAGTGAATAAATTAGTTCCATCTTTGGTTAAACCGGCCGTATCGCGGGCTGAACCGGCAAGTCCTGTCACAAACAAATAGTCATCCGGGTTTGGAAAAAGTTGAGATAGAACTTTGCGTCGATCAAGAACTGCTGGGGTCATTTGAACGATATTCCTTAAAATGCTTTTGCGCCTAAAAAGCGCTGAGATAAAATAAGTGCCGCGGACTTGCCGCTTTTAAACGTGGCTGAAAGAGCTGCTTCGGAAGCAGGAGCCAGATCATCCATGTGATCCACACGAAAAAGCAAAACGCCCATAGCCGTTAAAATGGGATCAACAGCTTGCCCCATGGGGTACTGCCACGGATTTTGCTCTCCATAATCACCACGCATTGAAATCATCATCAAAATCGGAAATCGGCCACCGTTCACGAAAGACAAAAAGTTTGGAATGTTTCCAACGCCAGACGATTGCATGCAAACAACGGCCTTTTCACGGACCAAATCAGCACCGGCACAAACGGCAACACCTTCTTCTTCAGTGGTCAATAATATGGGGCGAACGCCATTGTGCTCTTCAGCATATTTAATCAACTGTTTGTTCCCAGCATCCGGGACATACGGAAACAAAGTGATACCCACAGCCACAAAATCATCAAACAGTTGCTTCGACCAATCCACAGGTTCTGTATCACTCATTCTCAGCCCATCCTCAAATATCGATATTTTTAATGATGAACACCTTAGCCAGCCGACACCATTGCTGTCTAGCGATCTTGTTGTCTATAGTGTCTCATACAGAATTTGGGAGCATAAGAACAAATGGCTAAAGAGACGAAGTATATTTGCCAAATCTATAAAAAGACCGCCAAAGGTCAGCTTGTTGTGGATGAAACTATAGAATGCCGATCAGAGTTGGCGGCTGAAATGCGAGCTGAAAAAATATGGGCATCTGGGAATCACGAAGGCGTTGATGCCGTCATGTTGGCGGCGGACCCAGACCTTGGCGAACATGACGAACCCAAATTCATTACTCGCTTTGGTGCCGTACCAGATATGGAGTAAAGCCTGTGCGCTTTTACTTTTTCCGCGCCATTTTATTTTTAGCGAACCGAGTTGCGGTTGCAGCCATAGGGTCATCGGGCCAAGGGTGTTTGGGATAACGCCCCCGCATTTCGGATTTGACTTCCGGGTATGCGTTATTCCAAAAAGCAGGCAGGTCTTGCGTAATTTGCAACGGCCGCCCTGCTGGCGACAAAAGATGTATGGTTAACGCCAACGCACCATTAAGAACACAAGGTGTTTCAGTTGCCCCAAACATTTCTTGCAATTTCACGGGCAAAACTGGTGCCATTGGGTCCGAATAATCGATCCGAATGCTGGAGCCGCTGGAGACCTTAAAATGGCTCGGGGTTTGTTTTTCCAACACCTTCAAAGCCTCCCAACCCAACATGCTTTTTAAAATGGCGAGCATATCCAACGACTTCAAATGATCAAGGCGGCCTTTCCCATTTAAGTAAGGAAGAAGCCATTGTTCCACGGTCTCTAACAAGGTCTGAGCCGACAGGTCAGCCCCCTTCCCCGTTGACTGATACAAACACTGCACGCGGTGTTGCCACGCGTTAGCTTCTTTGGTCCACGGCAAACATGCCAACCCAACTTCACGTATCCCATCAAGCAATGCCTCCGCAACTTGATCGGTTGGAATATTTTTAGCTGGAGCGTCATTAAGCACTAACGCTAGCAAACGTTTTTGATTGCGGGCCAAAACAGATCGGCTTTGGCTGTCCCAAACCACAGTCTCACCCTCCGACATTTGGTCTTCGTACAAAACCTCAATCGTAGCAACCGACAAAGGAGCTGCCAATCGAATGTGTGCGTCCCGGTTATCACCAGTGACGACGGCAATGGCAATGTACGGTGCATTATGCAACGCATCCGCTGACGATAACGCGGCCCCTTTGCCATTGGATAATCGAAAGCGCGCTTCACCACCCGTACGACGCTCTGCGATCCTATCTGGATAGGCCAGCGCAATCAACGCGCCCACACGCTCGTCCGCTGAAATATCTAAATCAGCGTCAGATGTCATTTTCTTTTGCGTGCGCCGCATCAATTGTTTTGCAAGGGCCTTGGTTCGGCTCAGCGCATTTTGATTTATCCTGAGGCTTGTTCGCTCCCCTTTCAGGGCGGCAAGACGTAAATTCAAGTCGGCAGGAATTTCTCCCGGACCCTCACGCTGGGCAATATCTCTGTCGGTTAATAAGGCGGCCACGTTGCACGCCAAATCTGCCAAACCGAGCTTCCCGCCCCGAACAACCATATGGGCAAGGCGAGGATGCATAGGCAAAGTCGCCATTTCCCTCCCATGGGCGGAAATCCGCCCTTGAGCATCCAACGCACCAAGCAATTTCAAAAGGTCCTGCCCCTGAGCCAATGGAGCATTGGGGGGCACGGCAAGCCAGTTCAAGGCATCAATATTATGGATACCCCAATTTGCCAAATCTAAGGCCAAAGGGGCTAAATCAGCATCCAAAATTTCAGGCTGATTAAATCTTTTAAAAGCCCCCTCGCCTGCTTTATCCCACAAGCGATAACAAATACCCGGTTCCAACCGACCTGCGCGGCCTTGGCGTTGAGTGGCAGCGGCTATAGATACGGGCTCTGTAATCAAACGGGTCATGCAGCTTCCTGGATCGAATCGGGGCACACGGGACAAGCCCCCGTCGATCACAACGCGAATGCCCTCAATGGTTAAGCTGGTTTCCGCAATGGCCGATGTCAAAACAATTTTCCGTTGCCCTTTTTGAGCAGGAGAAATTGCTTGATCTTGTTGGTTTTGTGGAAGGGATCCGTACAAAGAAAATATGTGCACTGTGTTAGCAAACACAGATTCTTTCAGCAGCTTTTCGACCCGGCGAATCTCACCTTCTCCGGGCAAAAATGCCAAAATGCTTCCGGTCTCGTAACGTAACGCCTGTTTTATAGCAGATGCGACACCCGGACAAAACCCATCCTTAAATCGACCAACATGCGGCTTACCTAAATAACGTGTCTCGACCGGAAAGGCGAGGCCTTCCGATATAATAACGGGCGCATCCCCCATGAGGGCAGAAACCGGGTCGACGTCCAAAGTTGCGGACATAACAATAATTCTCAAATCTTCGCGCAAATTAGCTTGGCAATCCAAACAGAGTGCCAAGCCCAAATCAGCCTGTAAACTGCGCTCATGAAACTCATCAAAAATAACAGCAGCAACCCCTTCCAACGATGGGTCACGTTGCAGATGCCGGGTTAATATGCCTTCGGTGACAACTTCAATAACAGTGTTAGGACCAACTTGACTATCATGCTGAATACGGTAGCCAATACGTTCGCCAACAGTTTCACCCAACGTTTGCGCCATCCGCCTTGCTGCTGCACGGGTTGCTAACCGACGGGGCTCAAGCATGATAATCTTGCCGCCCTTACGCCATATCGCATCTAACAGCGCTATTGGTACCCGCGTCGTTTTACCCGCTCCCGGAGACGCTTGCAAAACGGCGTTTGGTGCCTGATTTAGGCTCGCCAATAACTGCGGCAAAACATCATCTATGGGAAGCTGGGTCATAGTCGCGCATGGTGAAGATAGATGAGCTGTTTATCAAGTATCAATACGGATGAAACCCGCAACAAATGCCCCCATCATGGGGGATTGAACATAACGGTTGAGATTTCGTTTTTCTTCATTTAAGTTCACTTTATAATGAATTCGAAAATTACAGATTCAAATAAAACAACGAACAACGATGTATATGACATCGCTGTCATTGGTGGCGGGATCAATGGTTGCGGCATTGCCCGTGACGCTGCCGGCCGCGGGCTGTCCGTTTCCTTATTTGAAAAAAACGACCTTGCCAGCGGCACTTCATCGTCTTCGACAAAGCTGATCCATGGGGGCTTGCGTTATTTAGAGCACAACGAATTTCGTTTGGTTCGTGAATCACTAAAAGAACGCGAAGTTCTTTTAAACATGGCACCGCATATCAGTTGGCCCCTGCGATTTGTTTTTCCACACCTAGAAGGGCTGCGTCCTGCATGGTTAATCCGGTTTGGATTGTTTTTGTACGATCAACTAGGCGGGCGCAAAATATTACCGGGTTGCGCCTCTATTAATCTGACGACCGATCCAGCTGGTATTCCCCTAAAAGATGAAATGACACGCGGCTTCGAATATTCGGATTGTTGGGTGGATGATGCGCGTTTGGTAGCATTGACCGCCATGGATGCGGCTCAGCATGGTGCCCAAATAAATGTACGCACCGAAGTTTTATCAGCACATCGCCAAAGAACGCATTGGGAAATCGCAACACAGGATCATTTAAGTAGCAAGAAAAAAACGATCAAAGCTAAGGTATTGATTAATGCTTCAGGTCCTTGGGTTGAAGATGTTTTAAGTGACCGGATCAAAGCGACGTCTAAATCTAAAGTTCGATTGGTTAAGGGAAGTCATATTGTTGTTAAAAAATTATTTAATCATAACCGCGCTTATATTTTCCAAAATGCAGATGGAAGAATAACATTCACTATACCTTACCAAAATGAGTTCACGTTAATAGGCACCACAGATGTCGATTATAGGGGCGACCCGAACGACGTTATCGCCACGCACGATGAAATATCTTATTTATGCACAGCTGCTTCATCATATTTCAAAAAAGTGGTTCGCGTCGAAGACGTGGTTTGGACCTATTCAGGTGTGCGCCCTTTGTTTGATAGTGGCGAAGCCTCTGCCCAAAAAGCGACACGTGATTATGTTCTAGAACTGGATGCGCCCAATAATGAGCCCGCATTACTGAATGTGTTTGGTGGTAAAATCACGACTTTCCGTTGCTTGGCTGAAGACGCCATGAAAAAGCTGAGTGAAATTTTACAACCAGCTAACGGCCCTTGGACGCGCAATAGTAAATTGCCCGGCGGGGACTTCCCCATTGATAAATTTGATGCCTTAAAAACCAAATTTTGTGAAAAGTACCCAAACCTTGATACACAACTCATAACCCGCCTGATCCGCTCTTATGGGACTTTAGCTGAAAAAATACTGGCTGGAGCACAAAACATGCACGAACTAGGTACTCACTTTGGGGCCGGTCTGTACCAAGCAGAAGTTGAGTATTTACGTAAATATGAGTGGGCAAGAACAACTGACGATATACTTTGGCGCCGAACAAAGCTTGGATTGAAGTTTATTCCACAAGAGGTTGAAAAGCTTGATCAGTGGCTTCAAAATGAAAGCTCAGAATTACCCATAAGCTGATTTTTCGCGCGTTAGAGGAAAAACATGTCAAAATATGTTCTGGCCATAGACCAAGGAACAACGTCTTCTCGTGCAGTTTTATTTGATCAGAATTATCAAAACTGTGCTCAAGCTCAACAAGAATTTACCCAGCACTTCCCGCAATCAGGTTGGGTCGAGCATGACGCGGAAGAGATATGGCGAAGCGTTGTAACTACATGCAGAGAAGCCTTATTAAAAGCCAATGCCAATGCATCTGATATAGTAGCGATCGGAATCACCAACCAACGCGAAACAACTGTTATTTGGGACCGCAAATCTGGTAAGCCAATTTATAATGCAATTGTATGGCAAGACCGGCGGACGGCGGATTATTGTGATGATTTAAAATCCAGTGGAGCTGAACCAGATACCACTGCAAAAACAGGATTGTTGCTGGACCCTTATTTTTCGGGGACCAAAATCGCATGGATTTTGGAACACGTTGAAGGCGCACGAACTAAAGCAGAAGCTGGTGATTTAGCTTTCGGAACCATTGATAGTTTTTTACTTTGGCAATTGACCGATGGACAAGTCCACGCAACAGATGCAACAAATGCATCAAGAACAATGCTCTATAACATCAACAACGGGGCATGGGATAGCGACCTGTTGAGCGCCCTAAACATCCCCCAATCCCTCTTACCTGATGTATATGATTGCGCAGCTGAATTTGGAGTTACCGAACTTTCCCTTTTTGGTGGGGCTATTCCAATTTTAGGTATTGCGGGCGATCAACACGCGGCGACCATTGGCCAAGCATGTTTCGATGCGGGTATGATGAAATCAACCTATGGTACTGGATGCTTTGCAATGCTGAATACCGGCTCAGAACTGGTCAGATCAAAAAACCGGATGTTGACGACCATTGCGTATCAATTTGATGGCAAACCGACTTATGCATTAGAAGGATCGATTTTTAACGCTGGAACTGCCGTTCAATGGTTGCGCGACGGGTTGGGCGTTATTGACAATGCTTCACAAACAGGATCGATGGCTGATGCCGCAAACGTCACTCAAGATATTTATATGGTCCCCGCATTTACCGGCCTCGGCGCGCCTTATTGGGACGCTCAAGCCCGCGGTGCCATATTTGGTCTAACTCGGGGAACGGGACCAAACGAGCTAGCACGCGCCGCCTTAGAGGCCGTTTGTTATCAAACGCGTGATCTATTGGAAGCCATGCAAGCCGATTGGGCTGGAGCATCTGGACGCCAAACGGTGCTTCGGGTTGATGGCGGCATGGTTGCAAGCGACTGGACCATGCAGTTTTTAAGCGACATATTAGCGGCTCCCGTTGATCGCCCT